>JBBIVS010000283.1:0-5465 GCA_037439605.1 Draconibacterium sp.
GAGTCCCTATGTTTGTAATTGTGCCTTGAATAAGAGGCATAAGCCAAAAGAGCATTATTTTTAAATTAGCTATTAATCAATAAAACTCAGTGACTTATGCAAAGACAAATTACAACCTTAGATTTTAAAGGGCAAAATATTTTTGCCTTTGTGCAACGCCGTGTCGCACAAAGGCAAAGCTATTAATCGCCCCACGGAACGCGCAAGGGTAATACAAGCTCTCCGCGCTGTTTTCTCTTGTGGTCGCGCCCTTGCACTAATCCGTGTGGCTCAATGTGGTATGCCGAAATTAACCGGCGTGCCAGAAGCCTACATAAATCCACAGGGCAGTGGTAAATCAAAATGCAAAATTTCGATATCTACAAAATGGTTACTAAACTCATTACCGACCGCCTCGAAGCTGGTGTGGTACCGTGGCACATGCCATGGAAAACAGCAGGAGCAATGCCACGTAACCCTGGTGTCAAAGAAAACTTACCACGGCTTTAACTTCTGGTACCTGCTCAGCATGGGTTTCGAACGCCCGTTTTTCCTCACATTTAACCAGGTACAGGAACTGGGCGCAACGGTCCGCAAGGGGTCAAAAGCATTCCAGGTGGTTTTCTGGAAAATGGTCGAATCGCGCGAAGACCCCGCAAAGAAGGTTCCTTACCTGCGTTACTACCGGGTATTCCACGTTGACGATGTGGAAGGGATTCCTGAATCAAAACTGCCGGCACTGGATCAGCACGACCAGAACTTCGACCCCATAGGCGAGTGCGACAAACTGGTTGAACAGTGGACCGACTGCCCCTACATTTCGCACAATGCCGAGTATGCCTGCTATGTACCATCCTCCGATGTGGTGAAAATCCCAAATCCACGGAGGTTTTTCAAGCCCGAACAGTATTACTCCACGCTTTTTCACGAACTCACGCACGCCACCGGGCACGCACGCAGATTAAACCGGCACAGCAAATTCCCAAATCATAAATTCGGTAGTGCCGACTACAGCCAGGAGGAACTTGTTTGCGAAATGGGCGCCGCTTACCTCTGCGGTATTTCCGGAATCGAAAACGCAACTATCGACAATTCAGCAGCCTACATTCAAAGCTGGTTGCAGAAACTCAAAAACGATAAAAAGTTTGTACTCCAGGCTGCCAGTTATGCACAGTTGGCTACCGACTATATCCTGGGAATTACTCTGCACGAAACTTCTGAAACTGTTGTACAAAACGACGAAGAAACAGAACCGGTTTCCTTCTCTTTTTAATATTCAAAAAAAATCTCGATAATTATGTCGTAATTTTTTTTGTATCTTTAACACGCAATGGCCATATCTGGCCAATTGTGTGTTTGGGGGTTAACATTTAAAAGAGCAGCTTTTGAGTTGCTCTTTTTCCGTAGAAAGACCTTTGTTTTCGTTTTACTTCCTAATCTGTACAGTTTGATTAATGTATTTCAATTAAGAATATAAGTAATTAATCAGATACCTATCTGCTAAAAAGGAAGGTCATAAATCCCTTTTTATCTGAGAAATATCTCACTCCAAATTATGGCACAAAGATATTGATCGCTTTCTGAAACAGTCAAGGGTAATATGAACTCTCTTGACTGTTTTTCTTTTTTGGTTTCGCCCTTGCCTTTATTCAGAATAGCTCAATGGATGGTGCGCCGTAATTTTTCATTAATCATAACGGTGTGCCAGGCCAGTCCGAACGAGAATCGGGCGGAATACCAAAACAAGTCCTAAAGGCATAGGCAAAACTATTATGTCACAAGCAGCAACTGCAAAAACAAACGGACAGTCAACCGAACAAAAGACGAAGATGGAAGTGGTGAAAGAACAACCTTCCAAAGTTGAAAACGCAATTCTGAGTCTTGAAAAAAAGATTCAGAAAGTGCAGGAATTAAACATTGTGATCGACAAATGGCGAAAGCGGACCGAAGCGCGGCAAAACCTGAATGAGTTTAAGTTGGGAAACGACGGAATGAGTTCCACAGTTATCATTCGCGATGCAGCCGGCCGTGAGTTTAAAACAAGTCAGAACATTGTGTTTTCAACCGTTCTGAAATCTATTCAGGAGGTACTCGATGAAAAGATTGCCGAAACTGAAGAACAGATCAACTTTGCAGCTTAAGAAATTAGTCCCGCGAAGCGGGACTTTTTTTGGTCGTAAATTAAAATGACTGAATGATTAATATTTAATAAAATTTATTTAATTTTGCATTGTAATGACTTGATTATCAAGAGAGACTAAATCGAGACCTATTGATTTAAGTGTTTAAAATAATATTGATTTCCAGCAAGATAGAACCAAGGTTCGAATCCCAGCTGGGTCACGAAAAAAGGAGAAGATGAACCTTCTCCTTTTTTATTTATGATTTTTCATGTTAAAAAAATTCTCGATGAACTGAAAACTTGTTATTCCACATGCAGTTTCACTTCAGAAAAAGGGCAACAAAACCAGCATGCTGAAACAGTACTATTGATTTTATTTCAGAAAGTCTTTTCCAATGTTATCGATTAACAATTCCCTTTTGTTAGCATCGAATTTTGAAAATCCGCGGTCAAATATGGTGTAATCAGGAACTTTAACTGCACTTTTCATGGCAATTACTTCAACTCCGGTGATATCCTCAATGGCTTTTTTTAACATCGCTTCTTTTTTATCGCCTAAAGGGATTGTTGAAAACAGGTCATCTTTTACTGCAATATCAGGTTTAAAACCATCCTTAAAATCGGTTACTCCAAGCGAATTTGCATATTTTAAAATGATGGGCTGAACGGCCCAGTTTTTAAAATCTTTGTAATCAGTTGCTTTTTCATAAAAGTCTTCGGGTTTCAAAGTAATTGAAGCTGTATATTTTCCATAAGTGGTTTCACCAATTGTTTTAACGTTCAAGTATGGTTTCAATCCTGTAATGGTTAATTCGGAAGCCGATGCTGTCCCGTTTCCGGTAATAATGAACAATTTTGACAACCCCATTTTCAAGGGTACCGACTTTACAAAATTAATTCCCAACTGCTCCTGGTTATTTTTATCCTGCCAGTATTTCTGGTATTTATCGTTCCACAGAAAATTTACCAGCCTTTTTTCTGCATTGACCACATCTACAGGTGCAAGTGAGCTGCACAAATGCTGAGCTGCAACGGTTGTCCCACCCGGATTGTAACGCAAATCCAAAACTACATCGGTAACCTGGTTATTTACAAAATACTGAATAGCTTCATCGAGGCTTGAATTGTAATTGCTGATATATTGTGCATAAAAAAGATATCCAATTTTACGGCCTCCATGTTCAATGATGTTAATAAACTGCACAGGGTCGAGGTTGAGTTCGAGTGCAGTCATGCTGGCAGTTTTTTCATTTACAATACCGTTTGAGTACTGTCCAAAAGTAAATGAACGATTATCACTGTATAGTAAATCGAGGTAGTTGCTGTCGGTTATGTCCGTTCCATTTACTTTGTAAATGATGTCGCCGCGTTTTGCCCCTGCTTTTGCGGCAGGGGTGTTTGGATATACAAATTCAACAAGAGCAAAAATTGTTTTGGTATCCGAAAATCTGCCAAATGCCAGTGACCAGCCATACGAGGTTTCCTTTCCTTGGAAACTGTCTTCGAGTTTTTTTGCATCGTCGGTAACAAACGACCATTTGTCTTCAGCAACCAGCAATTTCTTAAAATACGCTTTCGAATCAAATTCATAACGAACGTCAATTGAAGGGATTTGTTTATACCAGAAATAAACGTCTGTCATTACCATTTCGATGAACTGGTTGATTTTTATAGTCAGCGCCGGCGCTTTTTCCTTTGGCGGTTCCGGTTCTGGTTCAGGCACGGGATCACCGCAACTGAATGTAAATCCCGATATAAACAATATCAGGAAAAAAAACTTAATAAATGAATAAAATTTATTCTCTGAACTAATCATGACTTTATTTAATTTTTTTGGTACAAAAATAATTACTTTTTAATCAACTCATTCTTTTGGATATTCAATTCTGATGTGATAAATGTTAATTAACTTATATAACAAAGTTTCTTTAATAATGTTAATATCGCTAAATGTTAACAATGAATTATCGAGTTGATTTAATTTGATTTTATCGTCTATCATTTTGTTTATCAATTCTATAAAATTTAAATAGGTTTTTTCTTTCAAGCTTCTCGAGGCTGCTTCAATGCCATCAATCAGCATTACAACAGTAGCTTCTTTTGATTTAGGGAGTGGTCCCGGGTAAATAAACGCCTCTTCGGGAGTAGTCCTGTCAGGATTTTCATGCTTGTGTTTCAGGAAAAAATAATTGGCTTTAGTTGTGCCGTGGTGGGTGGCGATAAATTCAATAACTGGTTCAGGTATTTTATGTTTGCGGGCCATTACAACACCGTTTTTAACGTGGTCGATAACCAGTTCGGCGCTTTTTATGTAATTTAAATCATCATGCGGGTTCATTCCGATGGCCTGGTTCTCGATAAAAAAGTTGGGGCGCGAAATTTTACCGATGTCATGGTACAAAGCGCCGGCCCGCACCAAAAACGGATTTCCACCAATTTTCAAAATAACTTCTTCCGCTAAATTGGCAATCAGCAGCGAGTGCTGAAAAGTGCCCGGCGCTTCTTCTGCAAGCTTTCTCAATAGCGGTTGGTTACTGTCCGACAGTTCAATAAGTGTAACATCTGAAACAAAACCAAAAAGTTTTTCAAATATGTAAACCATCGGGTAAACCAACAGAATAAAAACGCTGCTCATCGCAAACCATTTCATCATGTTGTAATTGAAATTCAGGATTGAACCTTCGAAAATGAGATTTAATGCGGAATAAACAAACCAGTAGGTAAACATTACCAGTAACATGGCTTTTACCAGGTGAACCCTGCGGTGCATTTTATTCAGGCTGAAAACAGCAACAACACCTGCCGAAAACTGCACAAGAATATATTCGTAGTTGTTTGGGGCATAAAATCCGATGATTAATGTGATTACAAACAGCATAAAAATAGCTGTCCTTGAATCGAAAAAAGTGCGAACAATAATTGGGAACACTGCCAACGGCACCAGATAAATGTGCAGTCCCGGAAAGCGGTTGATAAAGTAAGAGACCGCTATCATACCAACCATAAACATCAGCAGAAAGGCAAGTTTACGGTGCTGTGTCAAAATATCGTGACGGTAAATAAAAATAAATGTGAAAATGAGCGCCAGCATTGCCAAAATGAAAAACACCTTTCCCAGGGCACTCATGTACGATTTCATTCCCATGCTGCTTTCCTTTTTGTAGCTGGCTTTTAATGATTCGAGTATCTGAAACTTGGTTTGGTCAACAATTTCCCCCTGCAGTATGATTCGCTCGCCTGCCTGAACCATTCCCCTTGTTAGCGATATGTTGGCAGTTCGTTCTGTAATTTCCTTTTCGGTAGTTGCTTTATCAAATTCAAGATTTGCAGAAATGTATTTTTCTGGCGAAATATTTCTCAGCCA
>JBBIVS010000284.1:0-5451 GCA_037439605.1 Draconibacterium sp.
AAACATCTCCGATACTGGCCCTGCGACTGTATGAATCAACAAGTTTTACAATTTCGCCGTTGACTACACCCAGGGTATTTAAACGATATACCGGTTGTCCTGATGTATTGGTACTTCTGTAGTTTAGCGGTTGTGTCGAATTTACTACGTAACCAACTCCCCATTTGTCATTCAGAAGATTTCCTACATTTAATATATTTGCCATTAGCTGGATAGCATTTCTTTTACCTTGAATATTGACAAAGAATTCCTGTGTGAAATTAAAGTCAGCCTGCCAAACCCATGGCAAAATTGCACCGTTTCTTTCAGAATATTGACCTCTTATCGAACTCAAATAAGCATCCTGCATAATAAATGCTTCCCAGTCGGCCTCTTGCTGAGCTTTTGTATAAGGGGCCTTTGCACCGGTTGGCGTGTAATCTTCAAAAATTATTTCAGACGGGTTTTTCGAAACATAGATCAAATCGTTCCGGTTTCCGTCGCCATTCAAATCTGATGAAGTTGTGTAGTTAAAACGCCCTTGTGTGCGGCCTTCGATGAAGAGGCCGAATTGAGTAGCGCCAAAATTGAAATATTCCAAACGGTATGATACGGCAGTTATAAAACGGTGACGCTGATCGTTGTTTGAGAAAGACAACGGTGCATTGTTCGGGTCAAGCGCAATTGGGTTATTGTTATACGATCCGGCAGCAATTGAACCCGGATCTACTGTGTTTTTAGCAATACCATATGCATAGGCCACTTTTCCAAATAAACCCTCTGTCATTGGTTTTTCGAGACTTACGGCAAAAGAATGGCTTATTCCGTTATTTGTATTGTCGAGTGTAATTGCATTTACAACATTGTTGTTAATTCGGGTACTTGTGTAAACAGGGCGGGTGTCGGCGCCGCTTAACGTTTTTGTTGGTGCGGGAAGGTTGGCGTTAAAATACCCCATGCCGTTAACTTCCTGGCTGTAAACATATTCTGCTGTTCCAATTAAGCCAAAAGGAATTTTAACATCGGCAGCTAAATTTGTGCGCCACGTTTGTGGAAACCTGAAATCAGGATCTGTAACTGCAAGTTCGTACGAAGTTGGCAAGCTTGCATTTGCCGGAATGTACTTTTTAGGATCGGGGTTGAATGGCCTGGTTTTGGTATTGTTGAATTGGTCGAAACCGGTTAAAACCCCGTTGTTTCCAATTTGGTTCGAAATCCAAACGAAAGCCGGGCGCCCGGTAAAAATACCTGTACCTCCCCTTAATTGCAAAGCCCGATCTCCGGCAACATCCCAGTTAAATCCAAACCTGGGAGAAACCAACAAATGCGGATCGGGTAATTTAGCGGTATTAATTTTGTAATCGGCGCCAGTTCTATCTTTGAATGTTTGTCCCGACACGGTTGTATTTTCGTAGCCGGTTTCTTCAAAAAACGGTACATCGACACGAATACCTGCTGTAACTTTTAATTTCTCGTTAACAGTAAATTGATCTTGTAAATAAACCCCTGCATAAGTTACTTTTGTTGGTTGAATTGGCTCTGCGCCGCCTGGTAAAGCCGAGTATCTTAACTGGAATCTGGCCAGTGTTACACTTGATGCGGTGGCATTTGGATTGGCGAGGTACGCATTGGCATCGGTGTAAAAATCGGCAAGGCTATTGTACACATAAACACTCTGCGAACCGGGGAAGAACACGTTTTCAAAAGAGAACCTTTCAACGTTAAAGCCCGCGGTCAACAAATGTTTTCCGGTTATGTACGAAATATTATCCTGTAACTGGAAAGTTGAGTAAGAAAGCCGGTTATTGGGCGTAAAAGGCTCAAATCCCAACGAAATATAAGTAGTTGAGGCATTTTGAATTTCAATCAACGGGAAGAAATCGCCTCTTGAACCACGGTCTTCATTTTGATAGGTGTAACCGGCAATTAAATTATTTGAAATTTTCCCAAATGTTGAATTTAATTCAGCTATTACAGAGTGTATTTTTTCGTTTTGAATGTAGTTTGTATTCTGATAATTCAGAGCATTTGTATTTGTCCGGCGGTTACCAAAACCAAGAGAAGAACTATTACTGGCCAATACATCCGCTTTCGAATCGAGCCAATTGTAACGAATGCTCAGTTTATGATTTTCGCTGATATTATAGTCGAGTTTAAATAATGCTTTGTTGCTTTCGGTTTCGTTGTTATATCCTTCGTATGGTCCGGTAACGTAGTTAAATTTGTCTTTCATGAATTTACTTAAATCATCCAGGTCTTTTCTCAACACGCGTGTAACATTTCCGCCAACTGTCTGTGTACCATCGTTCGCAACGAACGAAGTGCCGGGACGGGCGTCACGTTCAAACTCAACGTTTGCAAAAAAGAAAAGTTTGTTTTTAATGATAGGCCCGCCAAGGCTTGCACCATACTGGTTGATATTAAAATTGGTTGAAAGCACATCTTTACCGTAAGCTTTGTCGCCGATAAGATTTTCATTCCGGTTGGTGTAAAATGCCGAGCCTTTAAATTCGTTTGTCCCACTGCGGGTAACGGCGTTAACGCCTGCGCCAACAAAACCTGCCTGGCGAACATCATAAGGCGCGATGTTTACCTGGATTTCTTCGATAGCATCAAGAGAAACTGGTGCTGAACCGGTTCTGCCTCCAGGTTGATCGGCTAATCCGAAACTGTTGTTAAAAATCGAACCATCAATTGTAATATTGTTAAAGCGGGCATCAGCGCCTACAAACGAACGGCCTGAGGCTTGTGGTGTTAAGCGGGTAAAATCGTTGATTGAGCGGTTAATTGTTGGCAATGCATCAATGGCGTCACGTGTTATTGAAGTGGCGGCTCCGGTTCTTGATGAACTAAATACTGCACTTTTACGCCCAGTTACCATAACTTCATCAACTTCAATAACCGATGTTGACAACCTTACATTCAAACTTGCTGCCGAACCTAAGCTTAAGGTAATGTTGTTGTAAGTTGCCTTTTCGTAGCCTACAAAATTTACAGTTACCGAATATGGTCCGCCAATTCTCATCGACTGAATGGAAAACTGCCCCTCTGCATTGGTAATTGTTCCATACTGGGTGCCCGATGGAGAATGAACTGCCAAAATTGTTGCGCCGGGCAATTTTTCACCTTCCGAGCTTGTAACAATTCCTGTTAAACCCGATGTTGTAACCTGCGAATAAATTGTTATTCCTGTAAGGAAAACCATTAAAAACGACAATACTAGTTTTTTCATTTTCATCATTTCATTTTTTAAAATTAGTTGCAAAAATAGGTTTTAGTTTATTTTAACATTATAATAAATTGTTAAACCTTTATTAAATTAATAACCGCTGTTTTTTGATTTATCCTGCTAATAAAATTTATGTAAAAATTGTTATGAGACGCAGGCAAATAATTTAGCTGATTCCTTTAATAAAAGTGAATAAATATACCATTTCGAATTTTATTAAATTATAATATTTGTTTTGTGCATTCATAAAAATATTAACAATCAATGAACATCTATTTTCCTGATTTTCTGTGATGTAATAATAATTCTAATTGTTACTAACATTAAATGTGAACAAATATCCGGCTTACATTTAGCTTAGAATACCGATTTAGGTAAGGAGATGGACCTCCCAAATATTTTCGGAATTACAACTTCATTTGTGCCATAAATTACAATCCTCCGGCATCTGCCTTAAAAATATCTGACTATACTTATTAATTTCACATTGATATTGCCTGATTTTTTAGTTTTTGTTCCATATTTCTTATTTCTTAAGAAATAGAGCAATAAAAATCAAGGGCGGATAAAATAGTTCAATTTAAAACTAACTGTCGGGTATCGATAGCGCCGTTTTTTATTGCCGACAGAAAATAGACCCCGCCAGATAAAAATGCCGAAGAAATAGTTTCAGTTTTATCAACTGCTTTTTTCTGAAATACTATTTTCCCGGTATTATCGGTTAATTGTAAAACCACATCTTCCCATTCAATCAGTAAAACAGTAAAATGCTGCGAAATCGGGTTGGGGTATATTTTACCGAGTAAAGCATTTGTTTTATTTTTATCAAACCCTGGAAGTAACCCTGTGATAACCGACGGGTCGATTAACCCGGGATGAGTGTCTTTAAAAGATTTTAAACCATCCTTAAAATCATTTAAATTGCCGTTTGAATCAACACCGTTCGAAGTCCAGGGCATTACTCCTTTCCATCCTTTGTTGTAAGCAGCAATAAACATTTCTGATGCCGGTACCACCAGTTTTGGATTTAACGCATCATTAAAAACTCCTTTTGCCGGATTTTCGCCAATTACACACGGACGGTCGTTAATGCCGTAATCGGCAGGACTTTTATCAACTGCAAAATTACCAAACCATTGAACTGTCCATCCATAAAAATGGGGCGAATAAAAATCAAGTCGCGCATTCGATTTGTTGAATTGTGCCTTCAAGTTGGCATCGCTCCAAAAATTTCCTTCGTATTTTGGGCTGTTCCATTTAATGGCTGCACTTCCTTTTGTAACCAAAATCTGGCTGCTGTCGTGCACTGCTGATGCTGTGCGTGCAACAAGATATTGCAACCTCGACCATGGAATATTACCACATTCGGCATTCTGGTTTACCCATTCAATTTCGTTGCATACATCAATTGCCCACAAATACGGATTGTTTTTATATTTTGCCACAAAAGGGTTGACATAATTCTCGATGAATGTTGTTACCTTATCATTGTCTAAAACCATGTTTCGCCAGCTTTGGAAAGTGGTATGAGAATTTTTAAAATGGTCGAATGAGATTAGCGTTGCTTTTATGTAGATTTTATTTTTTTTGGCTAACTTAAACATATCATCGAGATGTGTCCAGAATAAAGTTGTTGCCCCTGTAACTGTTCCGTCGGCTGAAATTTTCAATCCAACATCGCCATTGCAACTTATCCAGATTCGGGTTGAATTTCCACCGGCATTTTTTATACGCTGAAATTCAGCATCCCACCACGAACTGGTATATCCGCCTCCGAAATCATTCCATTTGTTCCAGGGAGTGTTGGCGCCGTTCATAACAATCTCCTTTCCGTTAACCAGAAACTTTGTTCCGCTTACCGAAACCTGCTGTGCTTGTGAATGATGGATTAATAAGGTTAATAAAATTGTTGCTAAGAATTTACCTGTCTTCATATTGTTCATTTTATTGTTATAACTTCAATTTCAGCATACCCAATCCTGTTATTGTTTTCGGTGTTTTTCAGCGCCCGAAATTTGATAAAACGGGCGTTTACCGCATGGAAAGTTTTTGTTTGCCAAAGTGGATTGTTTTTAATGTTAGAGAATTCTCCTTCGCTTACCTTTTTCCAGTTTTTACCATCCAACGAAACAGAGAATTCGTAATGCGTAATTGTGCTGGGTTGCCATGAATTCTGCTCAGGATAGTATTTAAATCCACTAAGCGTTAGTTCTTTACCAAGGTCGATAACCATGTCAACCGGC
>JBBIVS010000285.1:0-4026 GCA_037439605.1 Draconibacterium sp.
ACCTACTTCAACCTTTTCAACCCAAATCGTATCTTTAATTATGCCAAAAGGTTTTCCAACTGTTGTAACATTTATTGAAGCATTCTGATAACCTTCCAACTCCGAAGTAACAATCAGTGTCGAATTCTCAGGTAATAACCTTTTTAGCAACAATCCACTGAAAGCGCCGGAAATATTATCGCTGAATTTAACTTTTGGTTTCTGAATTGCCTGCATTGTTTTTTTATCCATTACAACCAGTTCCAAATTATGCTCGCCCTTAAAAATAACTTTGTAAATATCGTCGTCACCAATTCCTCCATTTCGTCTCGAAACAAAATACCCCACTTTCCCATTTGGATGTATCACTAATCCAAAATCATCTTTTTTGGTATTGAATTCATCCAGTGATTTCGGATTGCCAAAACTATCTCCGGTTTTACATATATATTCCAGGTTAAAATCATCCTTTTTATTTTTCGCCTTATTGGTGGAATAAAACAAAACCGAACCATCTAAAAAGAATGGAAACATATCATCGTATTCTGAATTTACTTTATTTCCCAAATTTATTGGGTCTCCCCATTTGCCATCATTTCTGACCGACATATAAATATCGCTTTGCCCAAAACCAGAAGTTGGTTTATCGGAAGCAAAAAATAAAGTGTCGCCGGTAACGGAAATTGCAGGATGGCCTACAGAATAGGTCGGGTTGTTATATGGAAATTCTTCGGTAACTGTCCAAACACCGTTAATTTTTTTAGTGATGATTATTTTTAATCTGATGTCGGCTTTTTGATAAACATTGTTTTTTATTTCAGGATTATCAAAATTGCTTAATGTTACAAAAAGTTCGTGTGTTTTTGTACAATACGATACAGGTCCTGCATGAAAATCGGCACTGATTGCTTCGAACTGAACATTTTTGGTGCCTGTTACATTCCCTTCAACATCGGATTTAACATTGTAAAGATTATAAAAAACATCCTTGTTATCACCTTTGGCCAATCTTTTGATTTCTTCATCGGTAAATGCCGAAAACCACAACTCATCTTCAACAAATGCAGGCCCAAAGTCACTTTGAGTTGTATTCAGGTTGGTTTTTTCAATTTCCACTTTTCTGAAATCAAGAAAATTACAACCTCTTTGTGCATTAATAAACATCGGGAACAAGGCCAACAGGATTATAATGATTTTTTTCATGACTGCGCGATTTTAGGTCCATAAATTATCGTTTACAAAAGCATTGCAGAATTTTGAGTTCATTCTTTCTGCTAAAATAGTTTAATTGTGCGATATAAAAGATACCTTTCAAAAATGAAAAAAGAGACTGAATTTTAACAGCTCAGCCTCTTTTTCTCAATTTTCATTCGCCCCTATTTTTTATTATCCATTTCAAGAATTTTAAATTCTGTGCGGCGATTTTGCCTGTGAACTTCGTCGGAACAGTTGACACCATTTTTGCAATGATTTACCAATTGAGTTTCGCCGTAACCCTTTGCGATAATCTGTTCTTTACTGATTCCATTTTTAATGATGTAACTTACAGCCGAATCAGACCTTTTCTGGCTTAATCTCAAATTATATGCATCGCTTCCACGGGCATCAGTGTGCGAACTAAGTTCAACTTTCCAGCTTGGGTTGTCCTTCATAATTTTAATCAGTTTATTCAGTTCGATTTCCGATTCCGGCAGAATATTCCACTTGTCAAAATCATAGAAAATATTTTCAAGCACAAATATCTGTTTAACTTCCACTTTTTCAACCCATAAAGTATCTCTGATTACGCCAAATGGTTTGCCAGACGTGGTGATATTTTTTGATGAATTCTGAAAACCTTCAATATCAGTGGTAACCAAAATTGTTGAATTCTCCGGTAATGCCCTTGATATTAAAAATCCTGACAAAACACCTGCAATATTATCGCTGAATTTAACTTTTGGATTTGGAAAAGCTTGCATTGTTTTTTTGTCCATTACAATCAGTTCCAAATTGTATTCGCCTTTGAAAGTGACTTTGTAAATATCGTCATCGCCCATTCCTCCGGCTCTTCTCGAAGCAAAATAACCAACTTTACCTTTTGGGTGAATTATCAACCCAAAATCATCCATTTCAGTATTGAAATTGTCAAGCCCTTTCGATTCCCCAAAACCATTTCCTGTTTTGCAAATGTATTTCAAGTCCAGGTTACTGTTTTCTTTTTCTCCTTTGTTAGTTGCGTAAAACAAAACCGACCCGTTAAAAAAGAACGGAAACATTTCATCTTTGGGAGAATTTACCTTTTCACCCAGATTTACTGGTTCTCCCCACTTTCCATCTTTTCGGACAGTCATGTAAATGTCGCTTTCGCCAAAACCTGTATTAGGTTTATTTGATGCGAAAAACAAAGTATCTCCGGTTACAGAAACAGCCGGATGACCAACCGAGTAAGTTGAATCGTTAAAAGGTAATTCCTCTTTGAGTTTCCATGTTCCATCAACCTTTTCTGCTATTATTATTTTTAACCTGATATCTGCTTTCCGGTAAACTTTGTTTCTTATTTCAGGGTTTTCATAATTATTTATCGTAACAAAAAGTTCTTTGGTATTTTCGCAATAGGAAACCGGCCCGGCATGATAACCTGCGCTTAAAGTTTCGAACTGAATATTTTTTGAACCAGTAACATTTCCTTCTTTGTCAGTTTTTGAACTAAACAAATTGTAAAACACCTTTTTTGAATCACCTTTTGATAATTTGGCAATTTCTTCATCGGTAAATGCAGAAAACCAAAGTTCATCGTTTACGAATGCAGGACCAAAATCGCTTTGAACTGTGTTCAAATTTGTTTTTTCTATTTCTATCTTTCGATAATCAAAGAAATTACATCCACTCTGACCAAACAGATGTGCCGGAAATGCGAATAGGATTATTAAAACTATTTTTTTCATAATTGCTTGAAATTAGGATATTTGTAAATCTGTGTCAAGAATAAACAAAAAAAATGCCAAACAAATTTAACATTGTTTTGTTGCCTGTAACATCCTGGCAAATTGACAATTAAAAATGGTTAGATTGCCTGTTTTATTTAAACAGGTCTCCTTTTGAGCAACACCACATTTTCAACATGATGAGTGTGAGGGAACATATCAACGGGTTGAATTTTAATTACCTGATATTTAGAATATAGCAATGCCAAATCACGAGCTTGTGTCGCAGGATTGCAGCTTACATAAATAATCTTTTGCGCACCTGAATTTAGAATTGATTCAACAACATCATTATGCATTCCCGCCCTTGGGGGATCGGTGATTATTACGTCTGGAAATCCGTTATTTAAATAAAAATTATGGTTTAAAACAGACTTTATATCTCCAGCATAAAATACCGTATTTGAAATACTGTTTAAATTTGAGTTTTCTTTGGCATCTTCTATTGCTTCAGGCACATATTCAATCCCAATAACTTTTTTCGCATTTTTTGCCACAAAATTGGCAATGGTGCCGGTACCGGTGTATAAATCGTAAACCGTTTCGTTTCCCTGAAATTGCACAAATTCGCGAATCACTTTATATAAATTATAAGCTTGTTCAGAATTGGTTTGGTAAAAACTTTTTGGCCCGATTTTAAATTTCAGATTCTCCATTTGTTCCAGTATAAAACCGCGGCCTGCAAAAAGTTCAATGTTCTGGTCGGTAATAGTATCATTTCCCTTCGAATTGATTACATATAATAATGAAGTAATTTCAGGAAATTCCTTTTTAACCGCGTTGAGCAAACCTTCTCTTGTTTTGATGTCTTCATAAAAAAATGACAGAATCACCATAATTTCGCCGGTTGTGCTTGTTCGAATAATTAAGGTACGAAGAAATCCTTTTTTCTCCTTGATATCGAAAAAATTTAACCCGTTATCAATGGCATACTGATAAATAAAATTCCTGATTTTATTCGAAGGTTCGGGCTGCAACCAGCATTTACTGATATTAATTATTTTGTCGAAAAGCCCGGGCACATGAAAACCAAGCGCATTTTTATTTTCAATTTCTGAATGTAATTCCTCAGATGTAAGCC
>JBBIVS010000285.1:4046-5445 GCA_037439605.1 Draconibacterium sp.
CTTATTCCTGTACCAGGTATTTTTCTCAGAACCCAGGATAGGCAACAATTCGGGCAGTTCAATTTTTCCAATTCTTTGTAACTGGTCCCTGACTTGTTTTTGTTTATAAAAAAGTTGTTTTTCGTAAGGTAATATTTGCCACTTGCATCCGCCGCAAACACCGAAATGTATGCAAAAATTTGGCACCCTGTCATCCGAAAATTTATGAAACTGAGTTACTAATCCCTCTGCATATTTTTTTCTTTTTTTAACAACCTGCAAATCAACAACATCTCCCGGAACAGCCAACCCAGTAAATACTATCATGTCTCCGGTTTTTGCTATTGCCTTGCCTTCAGAGCCAATATCAACAATTTCAAGTTTTTCGTAAAGAGGCTTTTGTTTTTTTCTTCCCACGTTTATTTTTTGGCAAATATAATAGTTACTCAAAGATTAGTTGGGCGAAAAAGTGCCGGTTTTTCCCATAATAAAAACTATTTTCCCATTTTGAGAAAACGAACGCATTTTTACCCGAATTTCAAATCTTTGCCAAAAAGAGGTAAAGCACCCCAACCTTTTTTAGTTACATTTGTTTCGATTTAATGGTTGGTTTTATTTCAATAATAAAACTTAAAAGGGGAAAGTAACTTCTGTATTTATGATTGGTTTTGTGTTTAGGGGTTTGTAAATCATCAATCATCTTCAAAAAGCGTCCATAGTTCTTTCCCCTTCCTTCTTTTTACCCGCGAGGGTATTTTTTTTGACCATTTTCCGGCAATTATCAGCAATTTTGGTTTCGTCATTAATCACTATCTTTGCCCACTTTCATTTTTAATGTATGATTTCGTTAGATAAAATAAGTCTGAGTTTTGGCGGGTTTGATCTTTTTAAAGAGATCAGTTTTCTTATCAATCCGAAGGACAGAATTGGTTTAATTGGCAAGAACGGAGCGGGAAAAACCACTTTATTAAAAGTTATTAAAGGGATTGATGCACCAACATCAGGAAGCATTGGAATTCCTAAAAACACAACAATAGGATATTTGCCCCAGCAAATGAAACTGAGTGATGTCCGCACTCTAAAAGAAGAAACCGTGCTTGCCTTCGAAGAACTGATTAACATTCAGCATAAAATTGCGCAGTTAAATGCAGAAATTTCGGAAGTTCATAATTATCACTCCGAATTGTACCTGAAAAAATTAGATCAGCTTAATGAACTCAACGAACGGTTCAATATTATGGGTGGCGACAATTATGAAGCAGAACTTGAACAAACCCTCATCGGTCTTGGATTTGAAAGATCTGATTTTAACAGGCATACTTCTGAGTTTAGCGGCGGCTGGAGAATGCGCGTTGAACTTGCCAAATTGTTGTTACTGCTTTGTCATGTGTCCTTCTCTTGTCTCTTCTTTGTTTTGAAT
>JBBIVS010000286.1:0-5421 GCA_037439605.1 Draconibacterium sp.
TGCGCCGAAAAGGATTAACTTTACCAAGCGGTCAAAATGCCCGGTTAAAACCTTTATGGGACGGCTTAATCATCGCAATGTCTTTGTATGTGGCTTTTTCAATTGGTTCGAATAACGTTGCCAACGCCTCAGGCCCAATTGCATCGATGACAGCCAACCAGTTAAATGTTTCAATTGACGAGCATTTTGTGCTGATTATGATTTTATCGACACTGATTGTAGCGCCCAATTTTGGAATAGGCAGTTCCATATTCGGGCATAAAATTTTGCAGAATACAGGTAAGGAAATTGTATTGTTCGGTAAGTTCGAAGCTGTTGTAATATCTTTTGTTTCGGCCAGTTTATTGCTCTTTGCCTCACTGTCAGATGGTATTCCCACATCGCTGGTGCAACTGAATGTAGCCGCAATTCTCGGGATAGGCGTTGCAAAATTAGGTTACCGCCACATTTTCAGAAAAACTGAAGTCAGAAAATTCTTTCTGATGTGGCTGATATCGCCGGTAATAGCTTTTACTTTGTCTTTATTGCTTATTGTTTTGGCGGGGAAATATGGACTTATTTAATTTCCCCGGTTTCAAAAGAAGTACAAATAATGGGTGCAAAATCAGGTTTAAAGTTGGATTGAATAAAAAAATCACCCGTCCGGATTCCAGAAAATGCCATAAAAGGCAAAATTTTCTCATTCGGACGGGTGTTTGAAGGGTATCGGTAAATCCTGAATATTTTTACTGAATCAGGATTTTAAACTTGCTTTATCCGGTTTTTCCTCCTCGTAATCTTCTTTTGACGCCTTTTTAAACTCGCTCATTCCTTTGCCAAGTCCTTTCATCAATTCCGGAATCTTTTTCCCCCCGAAAAGCAACAAAACAATAATCAGAATAACGATTATTTCCTGTGGCCCGATAATGCCTGCAATTACATTCAAAATCATAATGTTAATTTTTAAGATGACACATTTGTTTTATGTTTTAAGCTGACAGCAGTTCGCTTTGATGTTTTGCTTTTTTTACAATAAGTCTTTGGTTAACAATAGCCGACCATTTTTCGGCCAGTTGAAGTTCACCTGTTAACATTGAACCATCGGTTTCAACATTGTAAAATTCGAGCAGTTCAGTTTCACCGGCTTTACTGTGCGGCTCAAAACTTATTTCAATTCGTTCCACCACTAACGAATTACTGTTTTTAAACTGTACAGTTCTGTTGGTGTTGACCACTTTGCATTTTTTTATTTCTGAAAGATTGATGTACCGGGTTTCTGCAGTTCCACCTGTTGTTTTAATGTAGAACAGGAAATTGTTTTTTTCATCCAGTCCCAGTGAAATTTTGCTGTCAAATTCGTATTTTGTGATGCTGCAGTTTTGTTTTGAGGCTAAATTGGTTAACGCCTGAAGTTTTTTCTTTTCATTATTTTTTCTGTTCATACTTAATATAAGGTACAGTACGAGCATGATGGCAATAATGACGGCCACTGTTATCATTGTTGAAGTATTCATAACCAATTGTATTTTGATAATAAAAATGCTTTCAGGCCACCTTTGATTTTAATGCCTGAAAAAATTAAATAAGTCGCTTAATCAATTTGTTATGAATCACCAGAAATAGTGGAAGGGGAAGATAATGCTTGTTTTTGGGAAGAATATGAAAATTCCTGATTCATTGAATAAAAGGCGGGTTATATTATTAAGCAGGAATCGCTCTTTGTGCTTAACTACGGTGTAAAATTCATCGAACTGTTTTTCGTCGGGTGAAGGCAGGTAATTATTAAAATTATTTGCAGAATTTTTAATTTCCGCAAGATGATAAAACTTTGAAACAGAATTTGCCTGTGAATAAAATAACTGGTTTGAAATAAAAACTTTTTCAGGGACCCAATTGCCGGAATAGGCATTTAGCCTGCCTGTTGCGTAGCAATAAAGCAATGAGATTAAAATGATCCCTGTAAACCTGATCCCGTTTTTCACGGTGTAAAACTACAAAGTTTCCCGGCAATTTTAACATACCGGTTTTCAGGATATTAAATTTTAAATTGTATTAACAAATTCAATATTTTATGATAACAATTAAATAATATTGCAACCGAATTTTAATAGATTTTAAACTTTTATCTTTGTCAATCACAATTTAGCATTTCCGGCTATGGTAAATTTTTACATTATCCTTGTTGTTGTGTTGTTTGCACTGGCGGTTTCCGATTTAATTGTAGGGGTCGCCAACGATGCTGTAAACTTTCTGAACTCGGCAGTTGGTTCAAAGGCAGCGCCAAAATGGCTTATCTATTTTATGGCGAGTGCCGGAATACTGATTGGAGCAGCTTTCTCGAGCGGTATGATGGAGGTTGCGCGAAAAGGGATTTTTCACCCCGATATGTTTTTCTTCTCCGAGATTATGGTCATTTTTCTGGCTGTTATGATTACCGATGTAATTATGCTCGATACATTTAACGCACTTGGCTTGCCAACTTCGACCACTGTATCCGTAGTTTTCGAATTACTTGGGGCATCAGTTGCAGTTGCTTTGGTTAAAATTAAATTGGCAGGTGGTTCTGCATTCGTTGAATTATATCACTACATCAATTCTGATAAGGCGTTGGCCATAATTTCCGGAATATTGGTTTCTGTTGTTATTGCATTTACAATTGGGGCATTTGTGCAATACATTGCCAGGCTGATTTTCACCTTTAATTACCGCCAGCCCATGAAATACCTTGGTGCTGTTTATGGCGGCCTGGCTATTACAACCATAACCTATTTTATGCTTGTTAAGGGAATAAGTGATTCGTCATTTGCAGAAATAAAATTAAGGGGCGGCGAAACCCTAAGCGACTGGATTTTAAACAACACTTCGGTGCTGCTTACATACAGCTTTATTGGCTGGACAGTTGTTATGCAGGTTTTAAAATGGGCATTCAATATAAAAATATTGAAAGTAGTGGTACTTGCCGGTACTTTTGCGCTTGCAATGGCATTTGCCGGAAATGATCTGGTTAATTTTATAGGCGTTCCCCTTGCAGGTTTTAATTCATTTCAGGCATGGATGGCAGCCGGAAATCCCGCTCCTGATGGCTTTTCAATGGGAATGTTGTCGGGTGAGGTAAATACACCGGGTTACATGTTGCTGATTTCGGGATTAGTGATGATTACCACCCTGATTTTTTCAAGAAAAGCCCGGATTGTAATTTCAACTTCGGTTGATTTATCCCGACAAAGCGAGGGGACTGAAAAATTCGACTCCTCACTTTTTGCGCGGGTTATTGTGCGTTCAACAACAAATTTCAATAAAAAAATTAAAAAACTGGTCCCTGAAAAAATAGTACAAGCTATTGATTCACGGTTTAAACCTGCTGATTATTTTAACCAAACCGGGCAGGAACCGCCGGCTTTCGATAAAATACGCGCATCGGTCAATCTGGTTGTCGCAAGTATATTAATTGCACTTGGAACATCTTTAAAATTGCCTTTGTCAACCACTTATGTAACGTTTATGGTTGCAATGGGTACATCTCTCGCCGACAGGGCATGGGACAGGGATAGTGCAGTATTTCGTATATCGGGTGTGATTACCGTAATTTCAGGTTGGTTTTTAACTGCATTTATTGCTTTTACCGGAGCTGCCCTTATTGCTTTAATCATATCACTGGGCGGAAGCTATTTGATTTTTGTTTTTATTGCCCTGGCCATTTTTATGGTTGCACGTACTCATTTATTATATAAAAACCGGAACCGGATTTCAAATGAAGATGAAGAAGATGTAATTAACCAGGAAGATACCCTTGAAGTTTTTGTTGCCAAAAGTACAAAACAGGTTCAAAAAGCGCTTGCCTCTTCTGCCTATATTATTTCACATGGGATTGTTGGGTTTTTAAAAGAAGATACCGACAAAATTAACTCTGCAGAAAAATCAAGTTTTAAATTTTCAAAAAGGGCAAAAAGAAACAAGGAAAAAGTATATTCAACAGTTCATGTCCTCTCGGGGGGATTGGAGGACAGCAGTCATTATTATGTGCATTTAATGGATTACAAGCGCCATGTGGCCAACGCTGCGCATTTCATTATTAATCCCGTTGTAAATTATTTCAAAAATAACCACAAACCATTTACACCTGAACAACAAACCGAATTGATTAACCTTACCGAACTGACCGGAAAATTTTTCGATCTTGCCACGGGTATCGTGAAAGAAAAAAAGTTTGATAAACTCGATAATTTAATTGCTGAAAGGGAGAATATTTTTGAAATCCTTTCAAAAATGGAAAAGAACCAGATAAAGCGAATTAAAAATAAGGTAGTAAACACGCGTAACTCGGTACTGTTTTTCAAAATTAATTCAGAAACCAGAAACATTCTTCTTCACACTGTAAACATGATTAAAGAATATCGTGATTTTATAACCTACGTAAAAAGAACCCCGTAATTCAGAAAGTTATTGTAAATTATCATCTGCAATTTGTAGATTTGTAACAACTTTATACCTCGAAAAATGAAAAATATCACAGTTTTATTGGTTGTTGTGGCTTTAATTTTTGGCTGCACCCCAACTTCAAAAAAAATAGAGAATAAAATGGAAGTAAACCAGGAAATACAGAAAAAGGCTGATGAATTTGTATCATTCACGCTTACAACCGATTTAACTGTTTTAACCGAAAAGGAGAGACAAATGCTGCCGCTTTTACTCGAAGCAGCCCAACTGATGGATGAAATTTTCTGGCATGAAGCTTATGGTAATAAAGAAGAATTATTCACAGCAAATCTGGATGAATACACCGAAAAGTTCCTGAAAATAAATTATGGCCCGTGGGAAAGGTTAAACAACAACGAACCTTTTCTGACAGCTTACGACGCCAAGCCGACAGGGGCTAATTTCTATCCTGCCGATATGACGAAAGAAGAATTTGAAGCCTGGGACGACGAAACAAAAACAAGTTTATATACCTTAATCAGAAGGAGTGAAGATGGCGGGCTGGAATCCATTCCGTATCACGTTGCATTTAAAGGGCAAATCGAAAAGGCTGCTGGTCTTTTGAACCAGGCCGCTGAACTGGCTGAAGATGCCGGTTTGAAAAACTACCTGCAGAAACGGGCAAGCGCATTGTTAACCGACGAATATTATGAAAGCGATGTAGCCTGGATGGAAATGAAAACCAACACCATCGATTTTATCATCGGGCCCATTGAAAATTACGAAGACCAGTTGTTTGGGTACAAAGCTGCACACGAATCGTTTATTTTAATTAAAGACCGCGAATGGAGCGAAAAACTGGTGCGGTTTACAGCTTTGTTGCCCGGCTTGCAAAAAGCCTTGCCCTGCGAACAAAAATACAAAAACGAAACCCCCGGGATTGACTCTGACATGAATGTTTACGATGCGCTTTATTACGCCGGCGACTGCAATGCCGGAAGCAAAACTATCGCCATCAACCTGCCT
>JBBIVS010000287.1:0-1866 GCA_037439605.1 Draconibacterium sp.
ACATGGTAAACTTATCGCTGACATGGACGGGCTGGCCGTTTTCGGGCGTAATGCGGATTCCCATGCTGGTTGGGGCCAACAAAGCATATTTACAGTTTTGTTTTAATTCGATTGACATATTATTCATTTTAAGATGATTAACTTGCTTTAGGCTTCTGGCAACTTGCTTCTGGCAATAAGCCAGTAGCTGACAGCCAGCAGCGATTATTTTTCACACTCCTCCAAACGCGCTGTAGCCGCCGTCCACTGGGATAATAACGCCGGTAACAAAGGCTGAAACATCTGAAATCAGAAACAAGGTTGCGCCCTGCAAATCTTCGGGTTCGCCGAATTTGCCCATCGGTGTATTGTTCACAATTTTTTGTCCGCGTGGTGAGAAATTGCCTGTTTTTTCATCGGTAACCAGGAAGCGGTTTTGGTTGGTGATGAAAAATCCGGGAGCAATAGCGTTTACCCTGATACCTATTTTTGCAAAATGAACTGCCATCCACTGGGTTAAATTGTTAATGGACGCTTTTGCAGCCGAATAAGCCGGGATTTTTGTAAGCGGTTTATACGAATTCATCGACGAAATATTAAGTACAACACCTTTTCGGTTTTTCAGCATGTCTTTGGTGAAAACCATGGTTGGCAGCAAGGTTCCTTTTAAATTGAGCGCGAATACTTTGTCGAAACCTTCCATCTCCAAACCGTAAAATGTATCTTCCAGTTTGTCGATATTTTCTTCGGTCATTTGCTCAACTTTTGTAGTTGCATGCGGGCTGTTTCCCCCGGCGCCGTTAATCAAAACGCCTATTTCGCCCAGTTTTTCATTGATTTCGGCTTTTGCCTTTTCAAGCGATGCCTTATCCAGAACATTGGCTTCAATTCCAATCACAGTGGCATTACTTTCTGCTGCAATTTCCGCCGCCACAGCATCAGCTACTTCTTTGTTAATATCAGCAATTGCAATTTTCATGTCAACCGAGGCAAGCGCTTTTACAATCGCATTGCCAAGCACACCGGCACCACCGGTAATTACACAAACTTTTCCTTTCAGGTCGTTAAATGAAATTGGATTCATAATTAATGTATTATTTAAAATCTTTGTAATAGTCGATATTCTCTTTGGTGATAATGTCAATTGAAGTGTAATTTTGCTCCGAAATTTTATTTTTTTCTACTACATACCTGAAAAGTTTATTTATAGCATTATATCCTTGTTCTTCAGGCCGTTGGCAAATAAGAAACTGAACAATGCCTTTTTTCAGGTATTCCACATTCCATTTTACAAGGTCGTGCCCGATTACTTTCAAATGTTTGAGATTATATTTTTCAATCAACCTGCATACAAAAAATACCTTCGAGTTAGTGACGAAAATCCCCATAATACTTTTTTCTTCAATAATGGTTTTCAATTTCTCCATCCAGTTTTCATCGCTTGTATCGGGCACTTCACAGGTAAATAACTGGTGCATTGTTTGGTTATTTTTATTGTACCAGTCGTAAAAACCTTTTTCACGTTCCACCAAATGATTTTGATTGTCCATTTCCTTGGCAAAATGGATTATCAGGATATTTCCCTCAGGCAACATTAAATCGAGCAGTTTCCCGGAAACAAGGCCGCTTTGGTATGAGTCCTGGCCGATGTAACTTATCTGACCAGCATTTTTAATTTCCGAATCAATAAATACAAACGGGATATTATGTTTTTTCAGTTTTTCAATGAATTCGAGAGATTCCTTTTTATAAAATGGCGCCAAAACAATCCCATCCGGTTTCAGTTCAATTATTTTTTCAGCTTCACAGACAAATTCGGTACTATCGGTCTGACTGAATGTAAAAGGTTGAATTTTAACCCCAAAATGTTTTAATTCGGAAATTCGC
>JBBIVS010000287.1:1877-5419 GCA_037439605.1 Draconibacterium sp.
TTTGTTCCAGTAACCTTCTTTTGAAGGTGGCTGCGGCAGCAATGTTGCAAAAAAGGCCGGTTTTTTGGATGCCAGGTTACTTGCAAAAATGTTGGGTTTGTAATCGAGTTTGGAAATGATATCCAGAATCTTCCTTTTTGTCAATTCAGATACCTCGCCCCGGTTATGTAACACCCGATCAACTGTTCCGATTGAGACCTTTGCTTTTTCGGCTATATCTTTTATCCGTATTTGATTATTTGTTTCTATAATGATTTGATATTAAATTGTTTAATTGTTTAAATCTATTTCCTGACGTACAAAACTACTGAAATTTTTTAGATTTCGTGTTCGTACACGGAAAAAATCGTAATTAAAATTTTAAACTGAAAAATGGAAAAACAGAGTTGTTTTTTAAAAGTGAATTTGTAGTTGATGGCTGTTTTTACTTTTTTAAAAGCAAACCTTAAAACAATGCCGCTGCCGGATCAGGTTTTTCATCGAGCCATTCCGGATTTTTTGCTATTTTTTTGATAAACCTGAACAATGTGCCACCGTGCGACCCGTCAACAACCCTGTGGTCGAGCGTGGATGAAAGCCACATTACCCTTCTAATAACAACTTCGTCGTTTACCACCCGCGGCTTTTTGTCAATCGTTCCCAAAATAAAAACAAATGAGATATTTGAAGATGGAAGAAGTGAACCGTATCCTGTATCAAGACCAACTGTGCCAATGTTTGAAACAATGTACGAACCGAAACTGTTTGAATCGAGGCCGAAATACGGCATTGAAATCCCCCATTTAATTGTGATGGTTTGGTAAATTTTAAACAACCAGTTTCTGAATGGCCAGGGAACATTCGCCAGCAGCGATTTCGATTGCATTGTTTCATTTTCTTTTCCTTTTCGCGAATCGGCTATTTTTTTACCGATAAATTCTGATATCTCTGCTGTGGTCAACTGGTCGGCATTTTCAACTTTTACCGACCCCATCTGACCGCCCTGCAGTAAAACACTTACAGTTGCATCAACACGTTCGCGCTGAATAATTTTTCCCCTTTTTACATAAGTGTTCAGTTCAGGCGCCGCTTGCCTTATGGCCCTTCCAATAATTAGTGTAATAAGATAAGTAAGTGTTGTTTTAATACCTTCTTTTCGTTTTACCGCGATATAATTTTCCAGATCCGTTACATCAAGTTCAACCATTCCAAAAATCTTCGAATCGGTGGGTTTTTTGTAAATTGTTGAAGCGACCTTTCGCCAGTTATTATTGTAATTTATTGTTTCGGCCATTTTTCAAATTTAACATTGAACGGAATTTTTGAATTACTCCTTTAACTTTTTTTTATCTGCAAATAATTACAAAAGAAATTCTTTTTTCCTAATAACCAACATTTTGAAATGATACATCAAAATTAGTTCAACGATCAATACCTTTTAAAAAAGAAGTGTGACCACTTTTCGGTAATCACACTCCAAACTCTTTTATACTTCAGGAAGTTTCCATGGAGATCTGAAATTTCGCATCAGCATTTTACTTGCAGTTTCGTTACTTAAAATCAACTCTTTATCCGGATCCCATTTAATGGTTTGTTTGGTTGTGATAGCAATTTCGCCAAGCAGACCAACCGAAATCGAGCGGTGAGCTACATCAACCGGTGTAATGGTTTCCTTTCTGTTACGTATGCATTCCAGAAAATTTCCGACATGGCTGTTACTTTTATATAACGCTTTTTTATTGGCGTCCAATTCTTTGGTAAGCAGGTTATCTTTTGATGCTGTTAATTTATTACCGCGGTCAACATGTATCCATCCATCTTTGCCATACCAGGTAACGCCCATACCATGCGGCAGACGGGCAGAATTAGCCACCCTGATTTCAACGCCGGTTTTGTATTTGCAGTTAAAATCATATTCCAGTGGTACATTGTACAATTCAGTTTTGGCCGGATAAACGCCTTCGCCTTTCACCTCGACCGGCCCCGTGCGGTCAAGTCCAAGGCCCCAGTGTGCAATATCAATGTGATGGCCTGCCCAGTCGGTTAACTGGCCTCCCGAATAATCGAGAATCCAGCGCCAGTTCCAGTGGCAAATGCCCCTGTACTCTACTTTTGGCGCTGAGCCCAGCCAGAAGTCCCAGTCCAGTTCTTCGGGCACGGGCCGTACCGGAGGCATTCCAACCAGTTTTGGCGCATTGGGCAACCCAACTTCAACCCGTTTTACTTTTCCAATCCGGCCATTATAAACCAGTTCGGCAGCTTTGTGGAAATGTGCCTGCGAACGTTGCCAGCTTCCGGTTTGCCAGATGATATTGTTTTTCTGAACGGCCTGAACAATTTGCTGACCTTCGCCAATAGTACGTGCCAGAGGTTTTTCACCGTAAATGTCAAGTTTTTTCTTTGCCGCAGCAATATAAGTAAAACTATGCCAATGGTCGGGCACCGAAATGCAAACGGCATCCAGCTTTTCTTTATCCAGAAACTCCCGGTAGTCCTTGTATTTCCGGCAATCGGTATTCCCATATTTCTGGTTGATTACAGTTTGTCCGTTAAGCTGGTGCTTTGAGTCCACATCGCAAACTGCTACAAACTGCACTTCCCCAAATTTCAGAAAGTCTTTTAAATTGCTGATTCCCTGAGAACCAACCCCAATCGAGCCCATTACAATACGTTCACTGGGAGCTGTAAAACCGTTTTTTCCCAGTGCCGAACCAGGAATAATGCTTGGCAAAATAATAGTTCCGGCCACTGCCGAAAGTGAATTTCGGAGGAAAATCCTTCGTGATTTTTCATTACTCATTTTATTTTGTTTAATTGATATAGGTAAAAATTTAGTTGGCTAAACTACAAAAGATTGTTTATTGTACATTAATTTATTCTGACAAAATCAAGTGATATTTTGACCGCATATGTTTTCTCCATTTCTTCAGAATGCAGCAAAGGTTTGTTATATTAACCTCCTTCAGAACTTTAAGAACGGTTGTAGCCAGTTATTCTGTTTTCCAGTTATTCAGGCCTCACAAGGGATAATCAGATAAATTTTCGGCGAAATACAATTCGATTTATTTTTCTAAAGAAAAACTTTTTACTTTCTTTAATAACCAAAAATATCTAAACCATAAATATCGAATCTGCATGAAATCATTTTTAATCATCTTATTAGCCTTCATCCTGTTGAATTCCTGTAATTCCAAAACCGACAAGAGTCTGAATCCCCGAAAAATTACTTTTATTGAAGATGTTTCAGAAAATAAAATTGATGTTTTGGTCGATGGAAAAACGTTTACCACTTTTCGTTGGCCTGAAAATACGACCAAACCCGTGTATTACCCGATTATTGCAGCATCGGGAACAGAAATCACCCGCGGTTTTCCCCTTAATCCAAAGACTGGTGAAAGGGCCGACCATCCTCACCAGATTGGAATGTGGCTCACGTATGGCAATGTGAATGGCCTTGATTTCTGGGGAAATGGTTCGCGCGGACTGGGAACTAAAAACCCAAACGGAGGTACAATTAAACATGTAAAAACTGAGGATATCAGAGGGGAAGATGGCAGTGGCAG
>JBBIVS010000288.1:0-217 GCA_037439605.1 Draconibacterium sp.
ACTGTTAAAATATTAAGCGGGAATTTAACCCTTATGTTTTTCAGGTTATTTTCGCGGGCACCCAGAACTTCAATAAAATTAGTCCATTTCCTGCGATGTTTTGGCACCTCAATTTTTTCTGCGCCTGTTAAATATTTTGTAGTCAGACTGTCAGGTTTCTTTTGAAGGTCGGTGTGGTTTCCCTGGAAAACCACCTCGCCGCCATGCACTCCGGCGA
>JBBIVS010000288.1:255-5397 GCA_037439605.1 Draconibacterium sp.
CTCATCGTGCTCAACTACCAAAACTGTATTGCCAATTTTCTGAAGTTGCCTCAAAACTTTTATCAAACGCTCTGAGTCGCGCGAATGCAGGCCGATACTCGGTTCATCCAAAATATACAGCGAACCTACCAAACTGCTCCCCAGCGAAGTTGCCAGATTGATGCGTTGCGATTCGCCTCCTGAAAGTGTGGACGAAAGCCTGTTCAGGGTTAAATAACCCAGCCCAACATTACACATGTAATCAAGCCGGTTGATTATTTCAGTTAAAATTCTTTTTGAAATTTCAAGGTCATGTTTGCTTAATTCAATTTGGGTAAAAAATAGTTTCAATTCCGAAACCGGCATTAAAACCATTTCCTGTAATGATTTACCTGCAATTTTTACATATCCCGCCTCTTTTTTCAACCGACTCCCCTTACATTCGGGGCAGGTGGTTTTTCCGCGGTAACGCGAAAGCATTACCCGATATTGAATTTTGTAACTGTTTTCTTCAAGCATTTTGAAAAACTGGTTCAATCCCTGAAAATATTTGTTGCCGGTCCAAACCAGGAATTTTTGTACATCGGTTAATTCGTAAAAAGGTTTATGAATCGGGAAATTGAATTTTTCAGCAGTATATACAAGTTCGTCTTTCCATTCACTCATTTTTTCTCCCTTCCAGCAGGCAATGGCATCCTGATAAATTGAAAGCGATTTGTTGGGGATAACCAGGTCTTCATCAATCCCGATTACTTTTCCGTATCCCTCGCAGGTGGGGCATGCGCCAACAGGGTTATTAAAACTAAACATGTGCAACGAGGGTTCTTCAAACTCAATTCCATCGGCTTCAAACAGGTTCGAAAATGAGCGGCTGACAATCTCATCCCCTAAAAATACCTTAACAATGCACTCTCCATGTCCCTCAAAAAAAGCGGTTTGAACCGAATCTGCCATTCTGCTTTGCGCATCTTCATCAAGGTCAACCGAAACCCTGTCGATAACAATGTTACAAGCGCCTTTACAAAACTTATCAGTACCTGCTTTTACCAAGTCATCAATTTTTAGTATTTCGTTGTTGGTTTCCAACCGTGTAAAGCCCTGCTGCATCAGTAATTCTGCTTCCTGCAGCATTGTCCGTCCGTTTTGGGGAAGTAATGGCGCTTCAATAATTATCCGGGTTTCTTTATCAAACGAATTGATGAAATCTAAAACGTCGGAAACGCTTTCACGCTTGACCATTTCGCCTGTAACCGGCGAAAAGGTTTTCCCGATTCGGGCATAAAACAACTTAAGGTAATCATAAATTTCAGTCGATGTTCCAACCGTAGAGCGCGGATTACGGGTATTAACCTTTTGCTCGATTGCAATTGCGGGTGGAATTCCTTTAATAAAATCAACTTCAGGCTTGTTTATCCGGCCTAAAAACTGACGCGCGTAAGAGGAAAGACTTTCAACATAACGCCTTTGTCCTTCGGCAAACAGCGTATCAAATGCCAAAGATGATTTACCCGAACCCGAAACACCGGTAACAACAATAAGTTTGTTTAGAGGGATTTTCAGGCTGATATTCTTTAAATTGTGAACACGTGCATTCTGAATTTCAATGTATTTTGATGAACTTTGTGTTGGCATATTAATTGATGAACGTCTTTTTTTGGAAAAAATTTGTATTTATAAGTAAAAAATCTCATTTTTACGCGAGCAAAATTAATAATTAGTTCACTTCATTTAGAAAAGGTCGCCTATAGAAAAAATTTACTTTTTTATTTAAACTTAAATAGAAGGTAATGTCGAAAGAAAGTTTACTGAACGACAATGAGCTTGTTCAGCGATTTATAGCAGGTGATCAAAATTCATTGGAAATTTTAATTAAGCGGCATAAAGGCAGGGTGTATTCGTACATTTTACTGATTGTAAAAAAACAGGAACTGGCCGAAGATATTTTCCAGGAAACCTTTATCAAGGTTATCCGCTCGCTGAAAAAAGGAAAATACACAGAAAACGGAAAATTTGTTTCGTGGGTTTTGCGCATTTCACATAACCTGATTATCGATCATTTCAGAAAAGAAAAGTTAAAGGGAACTGTTTCGAACGACAGTTTGGAAATTGATATTTTTAACTCCCAGAAATTTTCGGAAGATACAATCGAAGATCAGATGATAAACACCCAAATTTTGAGCGAGGTAAAAGATTTGATCCAGGAGTTGCCCGAAGATCAACAGCAGGTTATTATTATGCGTCATTACCTTGATCTCAGCTTTAAGGAAATTGCCGAACAAACTGATGTGAGCATAAATACAGCATTGGGACGGATGCGTTATGCTTTAATAAATCTGCGAAAACTTGTTGAAAAAAAGAATTTGATTCTCACCAAGTTTTAACCATTGTTAACACAATAAAAATTAAGTGCCGGCGTTTTTAAGAAAATGAAAATCTTAAAAGTGCCTATGAGAAACAACTGTACCTTGATTTACTTAGTTAATAGTTATCAATCAGAGCCGGAATCAAATACGGATAATTTGGATGATGATTTTATTGACAGTTTTTTAACAACGATTCCAGAGAATGAAAACATACCATCGGATCTGGTAATCGAAAACATCCTAAACTTTGCCCGCTCTTATGAAACTTACGAAACAGAGGATGTGGGATATGTGGAAATGAATTTGAATTAAAAAAACGAGATGCCTGATTTAAGGCATCTCGTTTTTTTCTGCCCTTTTCAAAGCAATTTTTAAAACAATGTAACCAAGTGTTCCGGCAACCAGTGAACCCAGCAAAACACCCATTTTAGCAGCATCAATCATTCCCTGGTCGGTAAAAGCCAGGTTATTGATAAACAGCGACATGGTAAAACCTAAACCGCCTAAAATTGAAATACCTGCCAACATTTTAAACGAGACATTTTTGGGCAATTCCGATATTTTTAACTTAATCGCTAAAAATGAAACAGTAAAAATTCCGAGCGTCTTACCTGCAACCAGCGCTATTGCGATATTTGATGAAAGGCTGAAATTGAAATCACCCGCAACGCTGAATACCACTCCTGCATTTGCAAAAGCAAATAACGGCATAATTAAATACGAAACCCAGCCATGTAAAGAATGTTCGAGATATTGCAACGGAGGAGCTGTTTTTTCCGAAATATCTTCAAGTTCGTCAATTGCAGCCAGTTGGTTTTTTGTAAGGATTTTTGTTTCATCGGTTACTTTACTGCAATCTGCTAAAAACATGTCAATCGCATCTTTTGCATCGTTATAAAACGATTTTGTATTTATTTTTCGGTTTAATGGTATTGTTAGGGCAAGCAAAACTCCTGCAATTGTCGCGTGAATACCTGATTTCAGAAAAAGAACCCACACGATGGCACCCATCAAAAAGAAAAAGTATTTGGAATAATAACCTTTAGCAGATAATATCATGAGTGCTGCAACAATGATTAATCCAATTCCAATGTATATCCAAACCAGATCGGAGCTGTAAAACAAGGCAATCACCAAAACAGCCCCAAGGTCATCAATAATGGCAAACGCCATTAAAAAAATCTTTAAACTCAGAGGTACTTTTTTTCCTAATAGTTGCAAAATACCCAACGAAAAAGCAATATCGGTTGCAATTGAAATCCCCCAGCCTTGTGAGCCCGGTTCACCATAATTTAAAACTGTAAAAATCAATGCCGGGAAAAGCATCCCTCCAACAGCGGCCAAAATGGGCAGAGAAGCTTTTTTAAAATCACTTAGTTCTCCAGATATGATTTCACGTTTAATTTCAAGCCCGATTAAAAAGAAAAAAACGGCCATTAATCCGTCGTTTATCCATTTTAAAACAGGTTTCGATAGTTCAAATCCGGGAAGACTTATGGTAATGTAGTTATTCCAGAAATCAAGATAACGATTGCCGAGAGGGCTGTTTGCAATTACAAGCGCCGAAACAGTGGCAATAAAAAGAAAAATGCTGCTCGATGTTTCTAACTTGATAAACTTGCTTAAAGGTTCTTTAATAAAATTCATAGTTGTTCATGTTTTGTGAAATAACCCAAAAGTAACCAATTTGTTTAACCTTCAATTTTTAATTTTTTCAAAATTAAATTTCAAAATTAATTGTTTTTTCAAAAAAGTATTTTACATTTGTGATATTAATATAATATCAAATCAATTTAAATTTAATGTCATGGAAAAACAATACAAAGGCTTCTCCGGCTATATGTTCCTTTTGTTGGAACTGATTATTTTGGCTGCAATTATTTTGGGTTTTACGAGAGGAATGATTATTCCCTCAGCAGTAATGGTAGTTGTATTTATACTGATTGCAATTGGTTTTACCGTTGTCGATCCGAATCAGAGTTGTGTAATGGTTTTGTTTGGAGCTTACTCGGGAACCATTAAAACCAATGGTTTTTACTGGGTTAACCCGTTTTTTGTCAGGAAAAAGATCTCGCTCAGGGCAAGAAATTTCGACAGCGAAACCATTAAGGTAAACGACAAACTTGGCAATCCAATAATGATTGGCCTTGTTTTGGTATGGCGGGTTCAGGAAACGTACAAAGCAGCTTTTGGCGTCGATGAATTTGAGCATTTTGTTGTGGTTCAAAGCGAAGCGGCGTTGCGGAAACTGGCCGGATTATATCCTTATGATAATATCGAGGATGAATCGGCAAAAGTTACTTTACGCGACGGTACGGAGGAAGTAAATAACGAACTGGAACGCGAAATAATTGAGAGGCTTAACATTGCCGGAATTGAAGTGATTGAAGCCCGCATCAACCACATAGCTTATGCTCAGGAAATTGCACAGGCCATGTTAAAACGTCAGCAGGCAACAGCAATAGTAGCTGCCCGCTTCAAAATTGTTGAAGGCGCTGTAAGTATGGTACAAATGGCTTTGGAACAACTAAGCGAGAAAAATATTGTTGATTTGGATGACGATAAAAAGGCCACAATGGTCAGTAACCTGATGGTTGTGCTGTGCGGGGATAAAGATGCAACTCCCGTGGTTAATACAGGTACTATTTATTAAAGATGGACAAGGTTCTTTTTAAAGAAGAACAGCGATTTAACCAGTGGTGGCTTTGGCTGATAATTATTTCGGCAACCCTAATTTCAACAGTTACTTTTATGGTTGGGATTTACACACAGGAGGTTTTGGGAAAACCCTGGGGAAATA
>JBBIVS010000289.1:0-5378 GCA_037439605.1 Draconibacterium sp.
CGACCCTGAATGTTACCGGTAAACCTGCAATATATGACGATAATTCGCCTGAGGTTAACGGCTCTGAAATCATTAGCCAAAACTTTGACCGGCTTTTTGAAAAATATCCTACGTTGGTAACTTTTGGTCAGGATACTGGCAAGCTTGGCGATGTAAACCAGGGGACAAAAGGGTTGCAGCAAAAATTTGGAGTTGAAAGGGTTTCAGATGCCGGCATCAGGGAAGCTACGATTATCGGGCAGGGAATCGGGTTGGCGCTCTGCGGGTTCAGGCCAATTGCTGAAATTCAATACCTCGATTATGTAATTTACGCTTTGTCGCAGTTGAGCGACGACATTTCGACAATGCAATACCGCACGAAAGGAAAACAGGCTGCACCCCTTATCGTGCGCACGCGAGGGCATCAATTGCAGGGAATCTGGCATGCAGGTTCGCCGATGCAAATGTTACTTGGATCGATAAGGGGGATGTATTTGTGTGTTCCCAGGAACATGACACAGGCAGCAGGTTTTTACAATTCTTTACTCGAAGGCAACGATCCGGCTTTGGTAATTGAACCGCTTAAAGGGTACAATGTAAAGGAAAAAATGCCCGCCAATATTGGCAAGTACAAAATACCGCTGGGTGTGCCTGAAATAATGCGACAGGGAACCGACATTACAATCGTTACTTACGGCTGGAATGTGCACCATTCGATAAAAGCAGCCCGTTTGCTGGCCAGGTTTAAAGGAATTTCAGCAGAAGTGATTGATGTGCAAACGTTAATGCCTTTCGATATCAATCTCATCATTCTTGAATCGGTTAAAAAGACCAACAAGGTTCTTTTTGTTGATGAAGATTATCCAGGGGGCGCATCTGCTTTCATGATGCAAAAGGTAATTGAAGAACAAAAAGCTTTCGATTATCTTGACACTGCTCCGCGCACACTTTCGGCAATGGAACACCGGCCAGCATACGGGATTGACGGAGAATACTTTTCAAAACCTAACGTTGAAAAGATTTTCAGGAATGCGTACGAAATGATGCGTGAAACAGACGGGAAGAGGTTTCCGGAATTATAATACAATACTTTGATTTTCTAAAGGCATCCTTTAGTTTTAACCTTGATTTTATAAAAGTTACTTTTAGTTTTAACCTTGATTTTCTAAAATATTTCATATTTTTGTTAAAAACAAACTAATATGAAACGTGATATTGACGAAAAACTTTTGGAATGGAAATCGAGCCAAATACGCAAGCCTTTGCTAATCAGGGGAGCACGTCAGGTTGGTAAGTCTTTTTCCATCAATGAGTTCTCCAAAAACAATTTTGGAGGGAATTATATATCTTTCAATTTTGAAAAAAACTTGGATTTGCATGGTGTCTTTGAAAAAAACCTGGACACCAACCGTATTATTCCCATGTTGGAACTCTTTTCGGGTATGAGAATAGAACCAGGGAATACTTTAATTTTTTTTGATGAAATACAATCATGCCCTAAAGCCATTGCATCACTTCGATATTTTTATGAGCAAGTACCTGAATTACATATAATTGCTGCTGGGTCTCTTCTGGAATTTGCTTTAAGTGAAATCTCGTTTCCGGTTGGGAGGTTGCAAATGTTCAATATGTACCCAATGACATTTCTGGAGTTCCTTAATGCTACGGGAAAAGAATTGCTTGCCAACTGGCTTAACCAACCTCACGAAGATTATCCTGATACAATTATTGATTTGATTAACAATGAAATGTACACTTATTTCATTGTTGGCGGAATGCCAGAGTGCGTCAGAGTTTACATGAATACAGGTAGTATTATAGATGTAATTCATACTCAAAACGATTTGATTGCAACCTTCAGACAGGATTTTTCGAAATACGCCGGACACACTGACAAAAGGTGTTTAAACGCTGTGTTAACGGCTGTGGCCGCAAAGGTTGGCGAACAAATTAAATATGCGCATCTTTCGGTTGATTTTACCGGGCCTACCATAAAAAAATCGTTTGAAATGATGGAGCAGGCGAGATTATACACAAAAGTGAGGTCGGCCAGTCCTGATGGAATTCCGCTTGGAGCCAATGCCTCAGAGAAAGTGTTTAAATCCGTTTTCCTCGATATTGGTTTATTTTCGGCTATGAATGGTTTTTCGTCAGATGTTCGCGTGCCGAAAAATAAATTGGCCTCGGCATTTAACGGCAAAATGGCAGAACAATTTGTCGGGCAGGAATTACGCGCCAAATATGGCGAAAACCTTTACTACTGGAGCCGCAGCCAGCGGGGAAGCAGTGCTGAAACTGATTATTTAATTGAAAAACAAGGTGAAATATTTCCGGTTGAGGTTAAAAGTGGAAAATCGGGTAAATTGCGCAGTCTGCACCTTCTTTTAAAGGAATATCCAAATGTAAAAAAGGCGATAGTGCTAACTGAAAACAATGCAGGTTCGATTGCTGAACAAAAAATTGATTTTTTACCACTGTTTTGCGCAGGAAATTTATAATAATCAACGCCGGTTTAAAATGATGACAATTGAGCCTTAACTTCTGTTCAATTTTATTGAGCAGGTTAAGTTTCCAACTTTGCTTTTCCAAATATCACCTGCTGACTTTTTCGGTCAGTTGGTGAATAAACTGCTCCAAAGCAACTTTATTGAGCAGTTGACTGCGAGTCACCAGCTCAAATTCAAAAAAGTCATCAGCTCAAATCAATCAACTCCGGCCATTCTGCTGTAAACCTCCCTGAAATTGTTCCTGTAACCAACATTTACAAAACCTTCAGGTATTTTTTCATACCAGCCTTTCCTGACTTCCGGATTATCAGACCATTGACCATCAGCGTATCTGAAATCTTCCTTTCGAACAAAATTATAAACATGCAGAACATCATGCGCCACTTTGTCTGCAAATATCTGGTTTCCATTAAACTGAACGATTCCGTTACATTCAAAATACTTCTGAAAAACAGCGTTCAGGCTTTCTTTGGGTGTTGCACTTATTTCGCCGGTCGGGCCTGAAAACAGAATTTCATCCGCAACAAATGTATTCCCTGAAAAACTCAGGTTTGAACAAAGCGGATAACTGATTTTCTGGCGGCCTTCGTCGATAAAAAGGTTGTTGGTCATGGTAATTTTATCGGCCATGTGATGGTGTACCGGCACAATTGTGTTCACTGCCAGGTTGTTATTCATGATGCAGTTTACAGAAAGTTCATCAAAATAGTAGGTCCAGCCTTCGGTTTTATTTCCCTTTGGGGCAAGAACTGCATTGTAACGGTAAATGGTTGAATCGCCGCCATACATGTAAATTGCCCCGCCATCGACCATGGTTTGTTTGAAATTGTACATGAGGTTATATTCAGCAACAGAATGCTTGCCAATACCGTTGATAGCGCAATATGGAATATTGAATAACTCGCAGTGGGATATTGTGTTGTAATTTCCGGTACCATAAATTCCGACAGCGCCAAAATAGAGTTTTCCCAAATCGTGGATACCGCAACGTTCAACCGTTATATTATCACCTGTCATGTACAAACCTCCTGCCCCGGTGTACGAAAATTCACAATCGCTGATTTTCACATTTGCCCCCCTTGTTTTTACTGCCCATCCGGCAACATTTTTAACATCAACATTTTTTAAAGTGAGGTCTTTTGCTTTTCCGGCCAGAATTGCCCCTGTTATGCTCACTGTAGCATAACCTGTATTGCATACCGGCGCACCGGCACAACTTAATTGCAGGTTTTCAAGAGTGATTCCGGTAACATTATCTTTTATTTCGAAGATGTGGTATTGTGTGGGTACCATAATTTTCAACTGTCCTGTTTTTTCGTAAGCGAAGGGCCAGTAAACGATTTTTCGTTTTGTACGATCGACGTACCACTGACCGGGTCGTTTCATACCTTCTTTGATGTTCCAAACGATGTACTGATGTGTTTTTTCGCCGGCCCACGATGCATAAGCCCCGGCAGGATGTGTTGCCTGATTTGAAAACCGGAGTTTATGATTTACAGTATCCATTCCGGCTAATCCGACATACGAATCGTCCCACGCGTGAAAAACAGTAAGTTCTGCATTCCTGGTATCAAGCCACGGACCAATATCTTTCAGGTCGTAATATAAAGTGGTCAGGTCGTCGTGTGTAGGTTTTTGCGACCATCCCCCCTGTGAACTCTGCCATTGGTGCGGCCATTCATTTTTATGGTTGAAAGCCCCTGTTTCGGGCAGTCGTGCACGGTTGCGCAAAGTATCGTTCACAATCAGAATTCTGAAATCAAGGTCGGGCCACAATGAATCGGGGACCTGTGCCTCAAGCCAGTCGCCGTTTTGCTGCCAGTCGCCAAAGAATATTCCACCCATCAACCTGACTGTTTTCCCCGGTTCTCCTGAAATATGTAACCCGGAATCTTTTTCAGTAATAATCACTGAAACATCGAAATAATCTCCCCCCTTAACAACAATGTTTTTAATTGCTGAATTTTGGCTGATTTCCAACGCTTTTTGAACCGTGGCAACTGGTTGCGATTTTGTTCCCGGATTTGAATCGTTGCCCCTTACGGAAACATAAATAACTGATTGTGTGCACGAAATAATGCCGATACTTGTTAATAGAAGTACAGTTAACGATTTAAGCTTATTTTTTATCATTTTGATTTTGGTTTAGTTTAAATGATTTTAAACGGTGTATGGTTCTCGGTGGGTGCGTGTAAACCAACTGTTTGCTTCGGCATCGCCAACAACTTCACCTGCAGCCGGATCCCAGGAAATTTTGCGGCCTGTTCGAATGGCAATATTACTCATGTGGCTTACTGTATCAGAAAGAATGGCCTCGTCAAGCGGACAAATTTCGGATGTATTCCCTTTTACCACATCGATAAAAGCCTTTCCCATGGTATTATTTTCGCCAGAAAGCGTTCCATTGCTGTTGTGCGGGAATTTACTGTCATTCAGTTTTGCATTGATTTCAGGAATATCAGATTGTGCAGAGTTTCTCCCCAGCGAAATCCATCCTTTTGAACCATAGAAAGTTGTACCGTTTCCATCTTTGAACGGCAGGTTATTCAACATTCCCGAACTGTTAGCGCCGTCGGTGTCCATAAAATGCAATTTTACACCCGATTCGTATTCGATGTGAACATCCCACGCCCGAATGTTATTGTAAATTCCTCCGGGTTCCCAGTAACTGCCGGTACCTGCGCAGCTATATTTACCATCCAGTTTTTCCTTTAATCCCCAAATCATAACATCGAGCGGGTGCGCACCCCACCCTGCCAGAAAACCGATGCTGTAATCCCACTGAAACCACGAGGCATTATTGGTTACACGATCGGGGCAATACGGATTCATTGGTGCAGGGCCCGTCCAACGGTCGAAGTCAAAAGTACCGGGAACGGGAACTTCGTTGCA
>JBBIVS010000290.1:0-5370 GCA_037439605.1 Draconibacterium sp.
ACCCATGTACGAAATTGCATCGAGCAAATCATCGTGTATTCCTAATTCTGAAAACTTCATTCAATAAAAATATTTTTTACGACTCCAAAAGTACTTGAAAATATTGGAAATAAAAGGTTTCTAAAAATAGCTAAGAATTTTTTCAATGATTTCCAGCCCCGCCCGCGACCCTTTTTCTGAGAAAACCAATTTATTATGATTGTCAAAAAGTTCAATTTCAATTTCAGAATCGATACTTTCTTTTATTATCCGTTTCATTTCACCAGTAACCGGCGCTTTTAAATCGCCTGAGCGGTTTTGAACTGCTTTAACTTTCAATGTGTTGGTTTTATTTTTGATTTCAATTTCCAAAACCGGGGCATGAAATGTGAGTTTTGTAATTTTTGAACCATTGTAAGTGGCAAACAGATGAAATCTCCCTTCAACATAAAGAAAACAAATGTGGCCGATAAAGAAACTCCCCAGCTAGGGAATTTTTGCCACCGAAAAAGTAAACGAACTTCCGGGTTTTTCAAAAGTGTTGCAATGCAGCCAAATCCATGATTCGGGAAACGATGTGCCCCAGTCTTTTTCAATATAACAGGTTCCTTCGTTAAAGTTAATTTCTGAATTATTGATGGTAAGCGAACCGTTTAATTTGTGCAAAATCGAACCGATTCCGTGTTTACATTCCATAAAAGGAACAAACGAATACCAGCCCATAATTCCGGGAGAGAACACGGAAGAAGGATATTTCACAAAGTCGCCATAAGAAATTTCTCCTTTGGTTTTTAAATCCGGGACGTCGATATTCAATTTAATTCCTTTTTCAAAGAAATTTGATTTACCTACCCGAACATGAAACTCCTTTTTTGAATAATCAAATTCTGATAACGGATACTTTACATTCCAGGTTTGACCTGTAATTCCGTCAATCACCTGAATAAATGCGTGTTTGTCGGTTTTTGTCAGCGCCACGCCCGGGATGAATGAATAAACATGATCGAGTTTTGCAGAAACGTGTTTAAAGTACCAGCCTTCGAAATACCTCTTTTTATTGAGATTTCCCTGAAAAATGACGGGATTGTAAACTTTCATGTCGAATCTGATTAATCGTTCATTACAATCTTAATCATAGTTCCGCAGAATTTACACGTGTTACCGTAATTTATTCCAATTACCGCAGTATTGTAATGATTTCTTTCAATCAGCAATTTACCGCAATTGGGACAATATGTTGAGGATCGTTCAATTTCATTCACGTTCCCAAGATAAACGTACTGTAAAAATTGTTTTGCCAGTCCGTAAAGTTTTTCCAGTTTTTTTAGCGACGTCGCCGGAACATCCAGTTTATATTGCGGAAAATATCGCGAAAGATGCAGCGGTACATCATTTCCCAATTCGGCAGCAATCCAGGTTACCATTGTATTGAATTCAGCTTCATCGTCGTTTAATTCCGGAATTACAAGGTTTGTTATTTCGAGATGCGACTTGCTTTGGACAATTATCTTTAATGTTTCCAAAACCGGTTCAAGTTTTCCTTTGGTCTGTTTCCGGTAAAATTCATCTTTAAAGGCTTTTAAATCAATATTGAATGCATCGATGTATGGCAGAATTTTTTGCAGAGGTTCAGGATTCACATACCCGTTTGAAACCACCACATTTTTGAGCCCTTTTTCACGGGCAAGTTGGGCAGTTTCGAACATGAACTCATAAAAAGTAAACGGCTCGTTGTAAGTAAAGGCAATTCCAATATTATCAGGTGTTTTAAGCGCATTGGCAACAATTTCAGGGGAATTGATTTCGTGAAAACCAGAAAAGTCAGTGGCAAAACATTGTGAAATCCGGTGGTTTTGGCAAAAGCTGCAATGCAGGTTGCAACCCACCTCACCAATCGAAAGAATTTGTTTGCCGGGATAAAGATGGTAAAGTGGTTTTTTTTCGATGGGGTCGATTCCGAAAGCTGCAACTTTATTGTAAACATGGGTAACCAAAATCCCGTTTTCGTTGCTCCGTACGTTGCAGTTTCCGGTTTGCCCGGACTTTAAAACGCAAAACCACGGGCATAAATCGCAGCGGACTGTTTGGTTTCCAAGTTTCGTATAAAATAGAGCTTCCTGCATTTTTTGCGTTTTCCCAAAGTTACGAAAAAGGATGGCACATGTTATATTACAATGGCAACGATTGGTATTAGAACTTGGCCGGCAAAATATTTTAACCTGAATTTTCAAAAGTTGCACAATTATTCCGAAAAATAATTACATTATTATCGTCAAAATTGACGATAATATAGTCAGAAACTATGGTGACAAAAACTGTTCAGCAAAAACTCGAGATACTTTCTGATGCAGCAAAATACGACGTGTCTTGTGCATCGAGCGGCAGCAACCGGAAAAATGCAACCAAAGGAATCGGGAATGGAATGGCCTGCGGCATTTGTCATAGTTTTACAGAAGATGGCCGGTGTGTAAGCCTGTTCAAAATTCTGATGACCAACCATTGTATTTACGATTGTGCTTATTGTGTAAACCGCCGCAGCAACGACAGGCAGCGGGCAACTTTAACGGTCGGGGAAATTGTTGACCTGACAATCGGGTTTTACCGCCGAAATTACATTGAAGGTTTGTTTCTGAGTTCGGGAGTGATAAAAAGCCCCGATTATACGATGGAACGCATGGTTCAGGTAGCTCGCAAACTCAGGCTCGAAGAGAATTACAACGGTTACATTCACCTGAAAGCAATTCCCGGAGCGAGTCCTCAGTTGGTTCACGAAGCCGGTTTGTGGGCCGACAGATTGAGTGTGAATATTGAAATTCCGACAGAACTCAATCTAAAGCGACTGGCTCCTGAAAAAGATTACAAAGGGATTTTGTTGCCAATGAGCCAGATAAAAAATGAAATTCTGGCAAGCAAGGAAGAGCAGAAAATATTCAGAAAAGCGCCCCGTTTTGCCCCGGCAGGACAAAGCACCCAAATGATCATCGGAGCCACACCCGAAACCGACCGGCAGATTATTTTGCTTTCATCGGGGTTGTACAAAACCCAAAACCTGAAACGGGTCTATTTTTCAGGATACCTGCCTGTAAATCAATACGACCAGAGGCTGCCTGCTCTCAACCAACCTCCATTGGTGCGCGAAAACCGGTTGTACCAAAGCGACTGGCTGATGAGGTTCTACCATTTCAAAGCCGAGGAAATCCTCACCGAAGACCAGCCTTTTCTCGATTTGGATGTTGACCCGAAATTGGGTTACGCGCTCCGTAATCTGCATCTGTTTCCGGTGGATATCAACCGCTCCGATTATGAAATGATTCTGCGGGTGCCAGGAATCGGTGTCCATTCGGCACAAAAAATAGTACTGGCACGCCGTCATCGGAAATTAAATTCACATCATCTGCAAAAAATTGGAATAGTTATGAAAAGAGCAAAATATTTTATTACCTGCAATGAATTGCACGCTTCAACCACAGACTGGGAGCCCGAACGGCTGAAACACAAACTTATTGCCGAATCGGTTTCGAAAAACAAAAAGGCACTTGATACACAATTGAGTTTTTTTACCGATTACAAACCGCTTTTGGCGCCAATGCACTGAGGAGTTCGGAGTTCAGAGTTCATAGTTTGTCAACCAGCATCCAGAATCCAGTATTATGATAATCTTTACATACGACGGCACATTTGAGGGATTTTTAACCTGCATTTTCGAAACGTACAACCATAAATCATTTCCGGTTGATATTTGCAGCAGGGTGGGAGAACAAAAACATTTGTTTGCCCAAAAATGCGATATTCAGTCGGATGCCCAAAAGGCAGAACGGGTTTGGAAGGGAATTCAAAGCAGGTTGAGCGGTAATAACAAACAGATGGTTTTTTATGCTTTTCTTTCTGAAGAGCAGGGAATTGAAATGAAAATTTACCGCTTTTTAAGGCGGCTTTTCAGCGCGCATTTCAATATTGAAACCGATTTTGGCGATTCTGATGTTTTGTACCTCACACAAACATCTCAAAAAGTAAAAAAGGAAGCGATGCGGATGATGCAGTTTGTAAGGTTTCAGCATACAAAAGACGGGCTTTGGTTTTGCGGGATTGAACCGCGTTACGATGTTTTGCCACTGGCAGCCGGTCATTTTCAGAAACGGTTTACCGATCAGCGCTGGCTTTTGTACGATTTGAAACGGAATTACGGCATTTTGTATGATAAAGCAAAAATGGAAGAAGTAGTGATTTCAAGCAAGGAATTCAGCACAATCACCGGGCAGGTGAACGAAAATGTATTGCAGGAAGGGGAGGAGTTTTACCAGCAATTGTGGAAATCGTATTTTACGCATATCAATATTCAGGAAAGAAAAAACCTACGTTTACAGCGACAGCACATGCCCCGCAGGTTTTGGAAGTTTTTGCCGGAAATGCTGATTTAGAAGTTGAATGTGAAAATGTAAAATATCCAATAAAAAAATAAGCCTGCCTGCCGCAGGCAGGAAATCAGAAAGTCAGTTCTTATTAACTTTCTGATTCCTTATTCCTTATTCGGTGTTTCTTATTTAAAGGATATACTTAACTTTTCCAAAGTTTTAAACTTTGCAAAAGTTAAATTCGGGAAATCTATATTTCTTTCCTGGTTTTCGGTAAAATCAGGTTCAGAATTATACCAACAACGGCAGCCAAGCCTATTCCACCGAGCGAAAAATTACCTGATTTCAGTATTGCGCCCCCAATACCGATGGTTAAAACAACCGAAATGATAACCTGGTTGCGGGTTTCCGAAATATTTGCTTTTGATTCAACAAGTGATTTGATCCCAATCGCGGCAATCATTCCGAACAACAGCAACATGATTCCCCCAAGAATTGATTGCGGAATGGTTTTAAGAATTCCGCTGATTTTTCCGACAAATGCAAAAAGGATGGCTGTAATTGCTGCAATTCGCAAAACAAACGGATTTGTAACTTTGGTTAATGTTATTGCCCCTGTTACTTCGGAATAAGTTGTATTGGGAACCCCGCCAAACATACCTGCAACTGAAGTTGCTATACCGTCGCCTAACAAAGTGCGGTTTAACCCTGGCTTTTCAACAAAGTTTTTATCGCAAACACCGCTGATAGCATAAATATCGCCAACGTGCTCAATAATTGGTGCAATTGCAACAGGAATCATGTATAAAATGGCATTCCAGTTAAACTGTGGTAAAGTGAATTTTGGAATCATGATCCACCTTGATTCCTGAATGGGAGTGAAATCAACCTTACCCCAGATAATTGCCACAACATAAGTAACACCGATGGCGATAAAAACCGGAATCAGTTTAATCATTTTCTTTCCGAATATCACTACAATAATGGCTGTTGTAAGTGCTATGACAGCCAGAATCCAGTCGGTTTTTGCCATGTTTAC
>JBBIVS010000291.1:0-3304 GCA_037439605.1 Draconibacterium sp.
TACCGTTACGACCTCGGACAGATGATTTCGGGTTGGGCAAGAATAAAAATCAGCGGGGAAAAAGGAACAAAAATCAAACTGGTTTTTACCGAAGAATTTGGTCCGACTTACGGGCAAACCGATACCTACATTTTAAAAGGAGAGGGCGTTGAAACCTGGGAACCACGCTTTACCTGGCACGCTTTCAGATACGTCGATGTTTTTGGCTCGCCGCAGGAACTGACGCTTGAAAATCTGGAAGGCCGCGTGGTGAATACAGACGTTGCACAGGCTGGTTCTTTTGAGTGTTCCAACGAACTTTTTAACAAGATTCTGGAAAATTACCGCTGGACACAGCTTGGCAACATGCACGGTGGCGTGCCCAGCGATTGTCCGCACCGCGAACGACGCGGCTACACCGGAGATGGACAGATTTCAGCCCGGTCGGCCATTTACAGTTTTAACATGGCGCCTTTTTACACCAAATGGGTGGGCGATATCAGCGATGCGCAAAACCAGGAAAACGGTTATGTGCCCAATACCACACCCTATGATGACGGCGGTGGCGGAACACCGTGGGGCGCAGCTTATGTCATCATTCCGTGGTACATGTACCAGTATTATGGCGATGTTTCGATGCTGAAAAATCACTACAACGGAATGAAACATTGGATTGACTTTATGGAAAGCAGTCTCGACCGCCGTGGAATTCTCGTGAACCAGGGACTGGGAGAATGGGTTCCGCCGGATATCGTGGCAGTTGAGCCCGATTACGTAAATACCTGTTACTATTTCTGGTGTTGCAAACTGATGACCAGTGTGGCCGGAGTCCTGAATCAGCCGGAAGATAAAACACGGTTTGACAGTCTCGCTAAAAAGGCCGCCACAGATATGTACAACGTTTATTTTAATACAGAAAATTCGGTGTTTTCGGTGGGCAGACAGGGTGCAAATGCTTATCCGCTGGGTTTTGGTTTTGCCGTTGACGACAGCAAAAAAGCATTGTTCGACAAGCTGGTTGAAAATGTGGAAAGCAACAATCTTCATTTCGATACAGGGATTTTAGGAACTCCGCTTTTGCTCGAAGTATTGACCGAATCGGGCCGTGTTGACCTGGCTTACACGCTGATGAACCAGCGCGACTATCCGTCTTTCGGTTATATGATTGAAAAAGGCGCCACCACTATCTGGGAAACTTTTCAGGGCGATGTTTCGCACAGTCATCCCATGTTTGGCAGTGTTACACAGTGGTTTTACCAGCATCTGGGCGGCATTGTTCCCGACCCTGCACAGCCCGGTTTCAAGCACACAATCATCAAACCTTTTCCGGTCAGCGGGCTCGATTTTGCCAAAACCAGTTATCCTTCACTTTATGGCAAAATAAAAACCAACTGGAATTTTTCTGGAGATGATTTCAACCTGGAAGTTTCTGTTCCGGCCAATACAACTGCCACAGTTTTTGTTCCGGCTGAAAGTGCTGAAAAGGTTAAAGAAAGCGGTAAACCTGTTGCAGAAAAGAATTTTGTAAAATTTCTGCGGATGGAGGGACAATTTGCGGTATTTGAATTGGCTTCCGGGGAATACAGTTTTCGTTCATCAGGAGCTAAAAACCTGTTGATGAAAACAATTTTACCGGCACCGGTTATTCAGCCCGAGAAAGAAACTGCCTACACCGGAGACTCTGTAAAAGTTGCCATTTCTTCCGGAGTGAAAGATGCCACAGTATTTTATACAACAAACGGAACTGAGCCCGATTCAACTGCTACTATTTATACTGAACCTTTTTATCTAACCGGACCTGCTGAAATTAAAGCCCGTTCGGTTAAAAAAGGCTTCGGAGCCAGTTATATACAAACCTGTAAACTGAATTTTATCAACCCTGAAATAAATGGAATCAACTACAATTATTTCGAAGGGAAATGGATGAAACTGCCCGATTACACGAAGTTGCCTGTTGTAAAATCGGGAACTGTTTTTGAGTTTGGGCTCGACAAAATCATTCCAACAAAAGATGAATTCGGTATTTCATTTCACGGATTTCTTCGGATTGACAAACCGGGAGAATATGAATTTATCATCCGGTCAAACGATGGAACAAAACTTTATCTGGATAACAAACTGGTGATAAACCACGATGGCCCGCACGGAGCAGATATTGAAAAATCAGGAAATATCAGGCTTGAGGCTGGAAAACATCCCGTAAAACTTGAATATTTTCAGGCGGGTGGCGGTTTGTTTTTGCAATTGGAATATGCCGGTCCGGGTGTTCAGCGACAGATAATTCCACCCCAGGTTTTATTCAGAAAATGAAGGAAACGGTTATGTTAATTTTTTCCAGATTTCATCAGTTTGGGTTAAAAATCTATAGTCACAGCTAAATCATTTAGCTTATATTTGGGCTGTAAAAAACGTTTTAGCAACGTTTTTTCTAAATTATACATACTTAAATACAAAACTCTAAGTTTGTATGAAGAAAACATCATTAAGCGACATCGCAAGGCAACTGGGTGTTTCAAAAACACTGGTTTCACTGGTTTTAAATGGTAAGGCCAAAGAACACCGCATCAGCGACGAAGTTTGTGCCAAAGTTAAAAAACTGGCAAAGGAGCTGAATTACAAACCCAATCAGATTGCCAAAGGTTTGAGAACCGGTAAAACAAATACTATCGGGCTGATTATTGCCGACATTGCCAACCCGTTTTTTGGAAAACTGGGTCGCGAAATTGAAAAGGAAGCGGCAAAGAACGGATACCGTACCATATTTTGCAGCTCCGACGAAAACCCCGGGAATTCGCAAAAACAGATTGAAATGCTTCAACAGGGACAGGTTGATGGTTTTATCATTGCCCCGCCTGCCGGAAGCGAAAACCAGATTCTTTCGCTCAAAAGAAACAAAACTCCTTTTGTGCTTATCGACAGAAACTTCCCGGATATTGATACCAACTACATTGTGGTTGATAATATCCAGGCTGCTTTTGATGCCACCGACCACCTGGTCAAAAAAGGATATAGAAAGATTGCCTGCGTTACCCTGAATGTACATCTTAATAACATGAATCAAAGGGTTTTGGGATACAAACAGGCTTTAATTGAAAATAATATTCCGGTGGACGAAGAGCTCATAAAAATGATGCCTTTTACTCATGAAAAAGACGATATCGTGGAAGCGGTAAAACAATTGGAACCCGGCAACAAATCGAAAGTTGAGGCAATTTTCTTTGCCACAAGCAAATTGGGAATTATGGGAATTGAAACACTCCACTCTTTGGGTTTACATATTCCCGACGATATTGCCGTAGTAAGTTTCGACGACCCCGATGCCTAT
>JBBIVS010000291.1:3339-5364 GCA_037439605.1 Draconibacterium sp.
TGCCCAGCCTTTGCAGGAAATTGGCCGTGAATCGGTAAAAGTTTTGCTCGACCTGATGCAGGATGGAGATGCTGAAACAAAGAAAATTGTTTTGAAGGCGAAATTTATTCCCCGCAAATCGAGCGGGTTATGATTTTTTGACAAAAAGCTAAAACGTTAAATCTGGAAATAAAATGGATATTACAAGAGGCTTTTATCTCGGAATTGATATTGGCGGCACCAAATGTGCAGTGGTTGCCGGGGATAGTAATTTTAAAATATTCCAAAAGATACAATTCGACACCAGAACAACTGAGAGAAGTTGGCAGGAAGTTTTTGATGAATTTTTTACAAACATCGACTCACTTTTTTCGAAATACCCCAAAGAAAATCTGAAAGCGATAGGTATCAGTAGCGGCGGACCGCTGGATTCAAAAAAAGTGATGATTTATTCGCCGCCTAATCTTCCTGGTTGGGACAATGTTCCTATCGTCGAGATTTTCACTGAACGTTACGGTGTTCCGGCATCGATACAAAACGATGCCAACGCCTGTGCTTTGGCCGAATGGCTCATGGGCGCCGGAATAGGAACACAGAACATGATATTTCTGACTTTTGGCACGGGAATGGGTTCAGGGTTGATTCTGAATGGCAAACTCTACGCCGGAACCAACGATTTGGGTGGCGAAGTGGGTCATATCAGGCTTGCAGATGATGGGCCGGTAGGCTTTGGAAAAGCCGGTTCTTTTGAAGGGTTTTGCAGCGGTGGCGGAATTGCGCAACTGGCTGCTTCGTATGTTATCAATAAAATCAGGCAAGGTGGCAAAGTTGCTTTTTGCAGCAATATTGAATCTGCCGGAAAGCTGACAGCCAAAATTGTTGCAGAAGAAGCAATCAAAGGCGATGCCGATGCACTTGAAATCATAAGGATTACAGGTGAATACCTTGGTCGCGGACTTTCGATTCTTATCGACATCCTGAATCCGGAATGCATTGTAATTGGGAGTATTTATGCCCGAAACGAGAATCTGTTTAAACCACACATCGAACGGATGCTGGCACGCGAAGCCATTCCGTCGGCGGTGGAGGTTTGTACTATAAAACCTACTTTATTGGGCGAAAGCATCGGCGATTACGCTGCTCTTTGTGTCGCTCTTTACGAAAATCAGTTTTAAAAAAGAAGAAAAATGAAGGGAGAAACTATTTTAACCGATTTGCTAAATCGTTACAGTGAATTGCAGCCATTAAAAGAACAGATTGCTGCGGCAGCCGAAATCATCATTGAAACCTACAAAAATGGCGGAAAAGTGCTGGTTTGCGGAAATGGAGGAAGCTGCTCGGATGCTGACCATATTGTTGGCGAACTGATGAAAAGTTTTGAAGGACGCCGCCCGCTGGCAAAAGAACTTCAGGATGAATTAATCCGTTTGTCGCCGGAAACCGGTAAAATGTTAGCCGAAAAACTGCAGAAGGGGTTGCCGGCAATTTCGTTAACAGTGCATCAATCGCTGATTACAGCCATTGCCAACGACATCAGCGGCGAGGTTATTTATGCGCAGCAGGTGGTTGGCTGGGGCAATCATGGCGATGTACTGATTGGACTAAGTACATCCGGTAACTCGCAGAATGTGATTGATGCCATGATTGTTGCCCGGGCAAAGGGACTCAAAACAATCGGGATGACCGGCGAAACCGGAGGAAAAATGCGCGAGTGGAGCGATGTTCTGTTGAATGTCCCCGAACGTCGCACAGCCTACGTTCAGGAGTTTCACCTGCCTGTTTATCACGCAATTTGTATGATGGTTGAAAAGGAAATGTTTGGATAGCGGTTTTCCAAAACCTTTTAGCGTCGAAAGACCTGAAAGCGTCCAATTAATAAGGTTAGATGATTAGTGAATTGAAATAATTCTACTAAGGTTAAAGAAAAGAAAATAAGGTCATTATGAATCGGGAAATACATATAGAAAACAAATTCAAAAACCTTATTTTTCGATTCAAACCTTAGTAGAAAAGAAATAAATAGAAATTCAAAACCTTATTATTCAG
>JBBIVS010000292.1:0-5356 GCA_037439605.1 Draconibacterium sp.
TAAAAACAACGGCGCCAATAGTGCGGGCTACACCCATTTCGAAACCAAGAATCCGGGCAGTTAAAATAATGGCCAAAATGTTAATGGCCGGGCCCGAATAAAGGAAAGCAATGGCCGGGCCTAAACCTGCACCGCGCTTGTGAATGCTCGAAAAGAGTGGCAGAATGGTACACGAACATACTGCCAGAATCGTTCCAGATACCGATGCAACCGTGTAAGCCAGCCATTTTTTTGCATTGGCGCCAAAGAATTTCAATACCGAGCCTTGACTGACAAATATAGATATTACCCCGGCAATAAAAAAAGCAGGCAGCAAGCATAGAACCACATGTTCGCGGGCATACCATTTCACCAAATCGAATGTAGCGGCAACTGCAGTATTAAAACGGGCGCTTTCGATGGGGAGAAAGAACGCAATTCCAAATAACACTGCAATCCAGAACAGTATTTTAATTTCTTTTTTGTTCTCCATTTCAAATGATTATCGTATTACATGTTCGGTCTTTTACGAACATCGAATTTAAATTTTTTTAAAAGAATACCCTGATTATATAATTAATACCGATGACAATAAACAACACAGCTACAACGCGGCGGAACCAGATTTCAAAGGTTCTCATTTTGTTGTAAACACCCCCGATTGAACCCACCGAGAAAGCCAGAATCCAGGCAAAAATGATTACCGGTATTCCGGTGGCAATGGCAAAAACAACAGGAAGATACAAACCTGATGCACTGGCAACTGAAATGGGTACAAGCATCCCAAAATAAAGCACGCCGCTGTAAGGACAAAAGGCCAGCGCGAAAAGCATTCCCAGCAAAATGGCATCAAAATAGCCCCAATTGGTTTTGTTTTCCATTCGTGAAGTCAGCCGGCTCATTCCGGGGAATTTAATTTTAATAAAATCGAGCATAAATAACCCAATGATTATTAACAGCGGACCTAATATTTTTTCGCCATAAAGCTGAAAGAAACCTGAAAATTTAAACTGGTCGGCACCCAAAAAAATGATTAGGGCAATTCCTGTGTACGAAATGGCACGTCCCAGCGTATAAAGCAAGCCATTTACAAAAACCCGGTTGCGGTTTTCAATGTCTTTGCTGATAAAACCTACTGCTGTAATATTTGTGGCCAGCGGACAGGGACTGATTGCGGTCATCAATCCCAGCACTAATGCCGTTACCCAAGGCATGGCGCTGTTTTCCAAAAGATTGGTAAGAAACTCCATTGGTTATAAATCCATCAGGGGATCAACCTTTTCCTTTATAACCGATTTGAATTTGTTGGGATTGGTAATTGCATAAAGAAAACCCTCGTTGGTGAGATTTACCTGTTTTTCGCCGTTAACCACCATTAATGTTTGACCCGAAACTTTTAGTTTTTTTGCAATTTCACGTGTTGCTTTGTCTTCAAGGTTTAGCGCCTGAAATGAAACTCTGTCGCCGTACAACTCTTTTAAATTGGTTTTGGCTTCGGCTTCCACAGTTTTGCATGTTGAACAACGGGTTGCATTGTGAAAATAATAAGCCTGCACTTTTTCTTTATCAGCAGTTTGTGCACTGCTCAAAAATCCACAAAATAAAATGTATAAGAATAAACCAATAAAAACCTTAGTTTTCATGCTGTTCATTTATTTGGTTAATAATTGTTTTAATTCTTCAGCAGAAGGAACACGTCCTTTGATTTCCACCTTTCCGTTAACCACAAGCGCAGGAGTTGTCATTATGCTATATTTCATAATTTCCATAATGTCTTCCACTTTTTCAATGGTGGCATTAATTCCGTTTTTCTCAACCACTTCGCGGGTTAAATTCTCAAGCGATTTGCATTTCGGGCAACCTGTACCTAAAACTTTAATATCCATTTTTGTAAGTTTTAAATCCTTATAGTCCATAATTAATTAGTTCGTTGTTCGCAAAATTACGAACAATAGAATTAAAAATTCTTATCTGCCGAAAAAATCTTTGTAAAGTTTTTGTACCAATTCCCAATTCTGGCGCTTCAAACAGTATTTGATTTTGGGCGCTTCAATTTCGCCCTGTATTAAACCTGCATTTTTCAATTCCTTTAAATGCTGCGACAGCGTTGATTTTGCAATTGGCAACTGTTCCGAGAGATCGCCGCTGTAACAACAGGCTTGTCCGGCCAGCATTTCGAGAATATAAATTCGCACCGGATGTCCCAAAGCTTTCGAGAATCGCGCAAGTTGCTTTTGTTTGTCAGTAATTAACGTAGACCCCATTTTTATTAAGTTTAATGCAAAGATAATTAAACCACAACTTTTTAAAAAACCATAAATCCAAAATCAGGATTCCTGATTCCATGTTACTTTATTATTATTTTCAGTGAGTTAACATGTTTATTTTAGAAACATTAAAAATTGCAATTACAAAATTTGTTATTCTTGCATCGATTTTAACCACTTAAAAATTTAAAAAAATGGCAACAAAAAAAGCTACACCTGCTGTTGAAAAAACTGATGTAAAGAAAACCACATCAAAAACTGCAGCGGCAAAAACAACCAAAACGACTAAAACCACTACCAAAAAAGCGGCTGTTACTGAAGCCGATATACGTGCGAAAGCAGAAGAAATTTATCAGGCACGCGTAGCTGCCGGCTCAGAAGGAACTCCGGAAGGAGACTGGATTGCTGCCGAAAAAGCACTGAATGTTAAAAAGTAAATCTCACCTTTCAACCAAATGTGGTTGTTTTACTTAAAAATTAGCTCTTTCGAAGTTATCGGAGGAGCTGTTTTTTTTGTTAATAGCTATTTTCTGGTTTTAAAAACCTATTTTAGTTCTTAAACCTTAGTAACCAATTACTAACAAAGTTGACCAACCTTATTTAAGTTGGAAAATAAGGCAAATCCGGTATTTAAAATGAATTCTCCGAAAAAATTCTACTTTTGAGATTCACGCATTTTTAAAATCATGAAAATCGAATATAATTTCAACAAATTATTGTTTTTTCTATTGTTATTCCCATCATTCGTTGTTTTTTCGCAGGAACCGGGTGAAGAAAATTACAGGGAAAGCTGCACCAGTATTATGGTTGGACGCAACGCCACGGACGATGGTTCGGTCATAACAGCCCACACCTGCGATGCATATTACCGCACCTGGCTGCAGTTTGTGCCCGCTCAAAAATTCGAGCGCGATACATCCAACAAAATTTATTGGGGAACCATGCATACGCAAACTCCCTGGAGTATGGATAAAGTTGAACTGAAAGGAGAGATACCGGAAACCGACAGCACTTTTGCCTATTTGAATACTGCATATCCGTGCATAAACGAAAAACAACTGGCCATTGGCGAAACCACTTTCGGTGGCAAAAAAGAATTACACAATAATAACGGACTTTTTTTAATTGAAGAACTGCAACGTATTGCACTTCAACGTTGTACAACTGCACGCCAGGCAATTAACCTGATTGGAAGTCTGATTAAGGAATACGGTTATGGCGATGATGGTGAATGTATTACAATTGCCGATAAACGTGAAGTCTGGCAAATGGAAATTATGGGTGAAGGACCTGATAAAGTTGGCGGAGTATGGGCCGCACAAAGGATTCCGGATGATCATGTTGGAATTTCAGCTAATATTTGCAGGATTGCCGAAATCAAGCTGAACGAACCTGATTATTTTATGGCTTCGGAAAATGTTTTTGAGGTTGCAAAAAAAATGGGTTTCTGGGACGGTGAAAAAACTTTTAAATTCTGGGAAGCTTACGGAGGAAACGAAAAACCTTTTAACATACGCGAATACTATGTTTTCAGCACTTTGGCGCCGGGTTTAAACCTGAAATACGACAGTCCAGAGCTTCCTTTTTCAATAAAACCTGAGAAAAAAGTAAATGTGAGACAGGTATTGGAACTGTACCGTACAACTTACGATGGCACCGAATGGGAAATGATAAGAAACCTGAAAGTACCATCGAAACGAAAAGATGCTGATGGAAATGAAGTTGTTGACACTATTGTAAGTCCGGCAGTTCATCCGTGGATGGCCATTGAGAAACGCGATTTGCTCAATTCTCTCGAGAAAGATGCAGTTGCCTTTTATCGTCCGATTTCGGTTCAGTTTTGCGCGTATTCCTGGGTTGCCCAGTTGCGCGAAGATTTGCCCGACGCAATTGGTGGCCGCCTGTTTTTTGGATTCGATGTGCCGCGCTTGAGTCCGAGAATACCCATTTATTGCGGCAACCTGAGTTTGCCCGGAAGTTTTTATTTTTGCGGACAGGATCATTTCAGCCGCGAATCGGCGCTTTGGGCATTTCGCCGCACAAACCGGCTGGCCATGGTAAACTGGCAGATTGGCAAAGCTGCCCTAGAACCTGAAGTTTTAAAAGAAGAAAACAAGCTTTTTGACGAAATCGGCTTTGTTGAAAAACGTGCTGCCGAATTGCTCAAACAGGATGAGAAAAACCTGAAAAACGGCAAAAAAACACAACTTGCCCAGGAATATTTAACTAATTACACCAATTCTTTTGCACGTTCAGTAATAGATAAATGGTGGGAACTGGGCGATGATTTGTGGGTAAAAATGAGGTGGAAGTTTTAAAATCATCAAGTTGAGAGGGTGACTTTGGTTCACCTGCTCAATTTTAGTGTAGTTGAGCTGGTGACTGAAGTTCTCCTGCGCAATTTTTTTTGCTGTATTAACTATTCACCAGCCGAACCGAAGTAGGCAGGTGAAATATAAATCGGTTGCTTCCAAATCGTCTTTTGTTTTGAAACTCCTTTGATGTGAAAGTTAATTATCTGCAAAAAATATATTTTTTTTGCGACCTTTGTTTTCCAAATTTGAAAACGGATATGAGTAAATATATCGAACTGCTTAAGCTGCTGATTTCCAAACCATCTTTCAGCAAAGAAGAAGAAAATGCCGCTGAAATCATCCGCGATTTTATGAACAGTGAAAAAATTCTTTTTAAAACGATCGACAACAATACATGGGCTTTCAATAATTTTTTTTCAAAAGAAAAACCAACCATTTTACTGAATTCGCACATCGACACAGTGCGTCCGGCAAAAGGATACACGCTAAATCCATTTTCGCCTGTTGAGGAAGGCGACCAGCTTTTTGGGCTGGGAAGCAATGATGCAGGAGGACCGCTGGTTGCGCTGCTTGCCACTTTTATTCATTTTTATCACCGCGACAATTTGCCATTTAACCTGGTATTTGTTGCATCTGCCGAAGAAGAAATTTCAGGAAGAAGAGGGTTGGAAATTGTTCTTCCACGGATTGCTCCCATCGAATTTGCTATTGTAGGCGAACCAACCCGAATGGAACTTGCCATTGCCGAAAAGGGTTTGCTGGTTTTGGATTGTTACGCGCATGGAAAATCAGGTC
>JBBIVS010000293.1:0-779 GCA_037439605.1 Draconibacterium sp.
ATGCGAGGAATTTGAACGGTATTTTACTTATAATCAGGCTTATTCGTTCGGGTTGAATGTAAACAACCTGCCCGAAACCGAAATGTGCCAGTTCCTGGTAATTATTCCTGAAGATGAAGAAAGATTCAAAACACTGAAAAACAAAATTGAATCAATCTGCCCTGAAATCAGGGTAATCAGGGCTTCATCGCCTATTACAAAAGGATTTATCTGGATTGAGATTTTTCATAACACGGTTTCAAAGGGAAACGGAATCAAACATATTTGCCAGTTGAAGGGAATAAAAAGCGAGCAAACCATTGGAATTGGCAACGATTACAACGACTTTGATTTGCTTGAATTTACCGGCTTTTCGTTTTTAACCGAAAATGCGCCTGCCGAAATCAAACATTTGTACCCAAATACATCCTCGAACGAAAATGATGCATTTGCCAGTGCAATTCAACCAATCCTCGGGTAAATTGTTGTAATTTTCGCCGATTTACCGGTACACATTAACAAATAACAAAAACGCAGTTAATTATGAAATTTATTATCAGCTCACTCCTGCTGTTCAGTGCAGTTTTACTGTCAGCCCAAACCAGTTTCGATTTAAAAAGCGCTATTCCGCAGGACCCAAAAGTAAGTAAAGGTGTTTTGGAAAACGGAATGACTTATTATGTCCGTGCCAACGAAAATCCTAAAAACCGTGCTGAGTTGATGCTGGTTGTTAAAGCAGGTTCTGTTGATGAAGATGATGATCAGCAGGGACTTGCACATTTTGCCGAACACATGTCGTT
>JBBIVS010000293.1:821-5349 GCA_037439605.1 Draconibacterium sp.
CGATTGGGATGGAATTTGGCCCCGAAATAAATGCTTACACCGGTTTTGATGAAACAGTTTACATGCTGAAAGTTCCGCTCGACAAACCTGAATATATGGAAAAAGGTTTGCAGGTGTTGTATGATTGGGCTTGCCAGGTGACCGATTCGGATGAAGAAATCGATAACGAGCGCGGAATAATCAGGGAGGAATACCGTGGTGGCCGCGATGCCAATTACCGGATGCAGATGAAATGGTTGCCTGTTTTCCTGCATAATTCGAAATACGCTGAAAGGTTACCCATCGGAAAAATGGATATTATCAATAATTTTCCGCCTGAAACTTTAAGAAAATTCAGAAAAGACTGGTACCGTCCTGATTTGCAGGCAGTAATTGTGGTTGGCGATTTTAACCAGGAAGAAATGGTAAAGAAAGTGAAGGAAAAGTTTTCTACTGTTCCGGCTGCAACTAATCCGCGCACCAAAAAGTATTTTGAAATACCCGATCACAGTGAAACATTAATTAGTATCGTTACCGATAAGGAAGCCCAGTATCCGATTACTTTTGCTTTTTATAAACACCCGCTTGAAAAATCGAAAATATTGGCCGATTACCGTAAAACAATTATGGAAGGCCTTTACAACGGCATAATTAATAACCGTTTGTCAGAAAAATTGCAACTACCCGAACCTCCTTTTTTGATGGCTCAATCGGGTTATTCAGAATTGGTTGGCCCTAAAAGTGTTTATCAGTCGATTGCTGTCGCGCACAATGGAAGAATTGATGAAGGGTTAAAAGCCGTGTTGATTGAAAACGAACGTGTCCGCAGGTTTGGATTTACCGATTCCGAACTGGAACGGCAAAAAACCTCTATTTTAAACAATATTGAAAAGGCTTACAATGAAAGAAATAATCAAAAGTCAATTTCTTATGCAGAGGAGTATAAACGAAACTTTTTGATGACCGAAGAACCATTTCCGGGTATTGAAAACGAATTTGAATATTTCAAGGCGTTTCTTCCCGGAATTACAACTGCTGAAATTAACGAATTGTCCGAAAAATGGGTGACTGAGGAAAACCACGTGGTTGTGGTTGCAGCGCCTGAAATTGAAGGGATGAAAGTACCGGCAGAAGCCGAAATTTTTGCAGTACTCGACGAAGTTAAGAAAATGAAAATTGAGCCATACAAAGACGCGGTTACCGATGTGCCACTGGTTGAGTACGAACCATCAGGAAGTAAAGTGGTTGGTGAAAAGAAACTCGAAAAAGTGGATGCAACTGAATGGACACTTGAAAATGGCGCTACCGTAGTTTTTAAAACAACAGACTTTAAACAAGATGAAATACTTTTCAGCGCCTGGAGTATGGGTGGAAATTCGCTGTATGGTCAGAAAGACGATATATCGGCCGATTTTGCGACTGATATGGTACAGTTAAGCGGTATTGCCGGTTTCGATAAAATAACGCTCGACAAAATGCTGGCTGATAAAGTATTTCGGCTAACCCCGGGCATCAGCCAGCTTCGCGAAACTTTCAGCGGCAGCTCGTCGGTGAAAGATGTTGAAACCCTGTTGCAAATGCTTTATCTGTATTTTACTGAACCACGGTTTGACCAGTCAAGTTTTCAGTCGTTTATGACACGCATGTCTGGGATGCTTGAGAATAAGGCAGCTTCGCCCGAATCGGCTTTTCAGGACACACTAACCGTGACGATGAACAATTATCACCCGCGTTCAAGGCCAATGACCAAAGAATTATTGCAGGAAGCCGATTTTAAAAGGATGCAGCAAATAGCCAAGGAAAGGTTTAAAAATGCTGCCGATTTTAAATTCTTTTTCGTTGGAAATATTAATCCTGTGGAGTTTAAACCGTTGGTTGAAAAATATATCGGTGGAATCCCTTCAACAAATGAAAAAGAAAACTGGGTGGATTTGGGTATTGACAAACCGAAAGGAATTGTTGAAAAAGTGGTAAAACGGGGCGAAGAAGAAAAGAGTATTCAATATGTAATATTTCACGGCGATTTTGATTTCAACTCGCAAAACCTGGCCCAGTTGGATGCAGTTGCACGCATACTTGACACGCGACTGACTGAAGTAATCCGTGAGGAAAAAAGCAGTGTTTATTCTATTGGCGCAAATGCAAGTTCTGAAAAGTTCCCTCGACAGGAATATTCCATTAGAGTGTCGTATGGCACCGACCCAAAAAAATTGGATGAACTGAAAAAAGCAGTATTTGATATTATTTCAGAATATAAGAAAAATGGACCAACTACAGAGGAGTTGGCAAAGGCACAGGAAAAAATGCTGCGTGCACGGGAAGTTGCCTTGCGTGAAAACGGTTTCTGGATGGGAATCCTAAGTAATACCTACTACATTAAAAATGGTGATTTTTCTGAATTTGGCAATTACGAAAAACAGGTAAAAAACCTTACTATTGATTCAACCAAAAAAGCATTTAACGATTGGTTCGATTTTAAAAATTACATCAGCGTGGCGCTGGCGCCCGAAAAATAAGCATTATTAAATATAATCAGGCCGTTCTTTCCGTGTTAAAGCGTGATAGAACGGTTTTTTTTGATAAGGAACCGTTCTGAATGAAAAAAAACAGTGCTGTTACCGGCGATAAAATTGTTATTTCAGTGTGTTACGGATTATTCTCCCGGTGAACTTGAGTCTGTCTGAGAAAAAGATATAAGCCTGTGGTTATAACTTCATGTTTGGAATAAACAAATTCACCCAATCACTCAATTACTCATTCCGGCATTCCGGCATTTTTACCCCGTTGTTCCCATCGCGTTGGCAATGGCATTTACCGAAATGAGCAGCTGGTTCAGGAGGTTATTTTTTGCGGCCTGATCGAGGTTGCTGTTTCTCCATTCTTTCAGGTTTTTAACCTGGTTTTTGTGAAGTATTTCAAGGGCTTCGGCCCTGAGCGCAGTTGAGTAAAAATGGTTTTTACGCCGTTCGTGTATCGGCCTTCCCAGCAATTCCTGCATTAACCGGCAGGTTTTTTCAAGTTCCGATAATAGTAAATTCAGTATGGTATCCCTGACTTCAGGATTTTCGGCAAGTTGGGCGTACATTTTCATGATTTCCTCGTCGGTGCTTGCCAGGCTTGTGTCGATATTGGTTAAAACATACCGCACAAAATGGCTGCTTCGAATCAGCTCCTTTAGCTTAATGTATTTTTCAGGATGTTCTGTCCGCATTTTTTCGAGTGTTGAACCAACCCCGTACCAACTGGTAATGTGAAACCGCGACTGCCCCCAGCTAAAAACCCAGGGGATTGCTCGCAAATCTGAAAAAGTGCGCTTCCCGGTTCGCCTTGCGGGGCGCGAGCCGATTTTACTTTCTTCAATCACATCAATTGGAGTGGCCTGCTGGTAAAATTCAAGAAAATGGTCGTTCTTCAGTAATTCGACATAAAAATTGTAGCTTTCGCTGCCTAAATACTGTAGTATTTCGGCAACTTCATTTTCGTTTTTCTGCTCTTTTTTATGCAGCAACGTGTTCATTGCAGCGCTGGCAAGCATTAACTCGAGGTTGTAGGCTGCATTTATTTTGTTGGCAAATTTCTTTTCAATGGTTTCTCCCTGTTCTGTTATTTTGAATTTTCCTGAAAGTGTTCCGTGTGGAAGCGACTGCATAAACCAGTGCACAGGCCCGGCGCCGCGACTGATTGAGCCACCTTTGCCGTGAAAAAACTTAATCTGAATGCTATACTTTTTGCCTACTTCCGAAATCTCTTTCTGGGCTTTGTACAAATACCAGGTGCTGGCCAAAATTCCACCGTCCTTGTTGCTGTCGCTGTAACCAATCATTACTTCCTGAATTTTGTGAAGCCCGTTTCTCTCTTTTCGCTGGTATTCCAAACTGTTTTGAACTTCGGGCAAACTAAAATATTTGTCCATAATTGCAGGGCTTGCAATTAAATCGCTTATGGTTTCAAACAGCGGCACTACATGGAGTTTCATTATCAGCGAATCGTCAAAAAAAGTGAGGCCCGATTCGCGTCCCAGAATATAAACTGTAAGCAAATCGGCGGTACTGCGGGTCATGCTCACAATCAGCGAACCTACCGGTCTTGAGGAGCAACCAGCAATGTGATTTTGCAATACATCGAAACATTCAAGCACACTTTTCGATTCTTCCGGCAAATTGTTCCTGTCGCGAATAAACGGACGATTCGATTTCAATTCAACATAAATGATTTTTTCTTTTTGAAGTTCTGAAAAATCTTCAGTTCCCGTTTTTACCGTTTTTGATTCATTAATTATTTGATAAAGCGCCTTTTCATAAAATGCGCTGTTTTGCCTGATATCGAGTTCGGCCAGATGAAAGCCAAAAGTGCGCACCATTTGAATGGCGTTGTTTACCGAATGATTCGCCAGTGCCGGCACTCTATGCTGAATAAGTCCGTTTTTAAGGCATTCCAAATCGCTGATCAACTGCTCTGAATGCTGGTAACTGCCCTTTTTATCAACCAGTTCGAACGATTGTGCCTTACCCATATTTACCGGAAGTTTATTGATAAGCAGCAGTACAAA
>JBBIVS010000294.1:0-5313 GCA_037439605.1 Draconibacterium sp.
ATAAACAGCATTACATCAAACGGATGGAAAAGAACCGGAAACCCATTCTTGCACATGCCTGGATAAACGGGCAGGGCATTCAGTTGTGGGAAAATATTTTCGGGACGATGAATTTGTGGAATGCCACTCATCGCCAGTGGCTCCGAAAAATGAACGCCATTTGGAAAACTTATGGTAAAATGTTCATCTCCGACGACTGGAAGCCGTTAATTCCGTTGGAAAACAAGCAGGTTTTGGCCAGTCAGTGGCAAGTTGATGGAAATGTAATCACCAACTTTGTGGACACTTTGGGAACTGAAACCACAGTCAGGATTGAAGTAGCGAAGAGTGAAAACCAAAAATATTTCGATTTGTGGAACGGGGAAGAATTGCAGCCTTTTGAGGAAAACGGCAAAAACTGGGTCAGCGTCAAAGTGAAAGATTTCGGATGTTTGCTGCAAACTGCCGATGTAAACGAAAAACTCACCGGACTGGTGCAAATCCAGAAAAAAGAAACATCCGCCCCACAGCCTGTTTTCGACAAATATGAACAGGAACTTTCGCTGAAAGAGCCGCTGAAATTTGTGTACAAAAAAACTGAAAATTCATCATTCCAGCCCGAACTGCTTGAGGTTAAAGGTGGCGAACACACATTTACCTGCAAACATATCTGGCGCGAAGGGCGTTGCTATCCGAATCGCGATGCAAAGCACAACCACGATTTGGTGATAACTTTTGAAAACGGCGCCCAACACATTACGCATACCCATCAGGAAAATGTACCTTCATTTTCAGTAATGCCCCGGGTGGTAACCAACCGTCAGTTTGCTGAATTTTTAAAATCATCCGGTTATCAGGCCCGTTTCCCTGAAAATTTCCTGAAACACTGGAACGGGAAAACGTGTCCCGATTCGCTGCTCAACCAACCGGTGGTTTATGTGAGTCTCGAAGATGTCCGCGCTTTCGCGGAATGGGCGGGAATGCGGCTTCCTTCGGAATGGGAATGGCAACTGGCTGCCGAAACCCTGAATGACAAATTTGCTTTTAACGAAGTTTTTGAATGGAACGAAAGCGAGCGTTTCGACGGGTACAACCGGTTTGTTACGCTGCGCGGCGGTTGCAGCCGCTGGACAACACCCAGTTCGTGGTGGTACCTGCCGGGTGCACCTTACGGCGAAATTGCAGGCGGACCGCAAAAATACGATTCGCATGTAAAATATTTCCTGATGCACCCGGGCATGGACCGCGCTTCCACCATCGGGTTCAGGTGTGTAAAGTAATGAATAAACTGATGAACAAATCAAAATAAAGATGAACAGAAGGGATTGGGTAAAGAAAACAGGAATCATTTCAGCAGGCGCGGTTTTATCCGCACAACTTAGCCATGCAATGGGAAATAACAGAAACCCAAAAATTCTGCTGGTTTCGGGCTGGCAAACGGTAAACATCGGCGATATTGCGCACACACCAGGCATGATTCATTTGCTCCGCATCTATCTGCCGGAAGCCAAAATCACGCTTTGGCCCAACGACATCAGCCTCACCGAAGAAGCCATGTTAAGGCGTAATTTCCCAGAACTTGAAATCGTTTTTAGCAAACTGAATGAGCAAGGGTTGCCCGATTCTGCAGAGGTTGAAAAGGCGCTTAAAGACAATGATTTTATGTTGCACGGCTCCGGCCCGGGTATCGTTGGTCAAGCGAAACTGGAAGCCTGGCATAAAATCACCGGTAAACCGTTTGGAGCATTTGGGGTGACCGTGGAGAACATCGAACCACAATTGAAAGAATTATTAAATGAGGCCTCGTTTATTTTTACCCGCGAAACCGCTTCGCTGAAAATGCTGGAAAAAGCAGGGATAACAAAACCTGCTGCAGATTTTGCACCCGATGCCACATTTTTTATGCCCATCCGAAATGATGCTTCCGCTGCTGCCTTTATGAAAAACCGGAAACTCGAAGAGCGGAAGTTTATTTGCGTGGCTCCGCGTTCGCGGTTCACACCTTATCACCGCATTCATGCATATAACAACTGGAATTTTGAAAAAATTCAGCAGGTAATAAACGACAATGAGCGCTATGCCGAAAAAGACCACGAAAAACTCCGGCAGGTAATCATCAGGTGGGTTACAGAAACCGGCAATAAAGTGGTGCTTGTTCCTGAAATGCAATACCAGACCGAACTTTTCGAACCCCTGCTTTACAATCCGCTACCTGAAAATATAAAAAATAAAGTGGAAATGCACCCCTACTGGCAGCCCGACGATGCTGCTTCACTGTATTCAAAGTCATCGGCTGTAATCAGCATGGAATGTCATTCGCCCATTATTTCGCTGGTAAACGGAACCCCTGCAATTTATGTGCGTCAGCCTTCTGATACCATAAAAGGACAAATGTATTACGACCTGAAACTCAATGACTGGATTTTTGAAATCGACAATACAAAGGGTGAGCAAATCGCGGAAAGAGTGATGGAGATTAATCGTTCTTATTCCAATTCGCTTGAGAAAGTAAAGCAATTAAACCGGCGGGTGAAAACCATTTATGAACGGAATATGGCTGTGCTGAAAAAAATAATGATTGGTGAATAGTCTGAAAATCAAAGTTTATGAATACAAAATGACGACTAAATATGATGCCTGTAAAAATTGAAAAGAAAATAACACTTTCAAAATATAATTCAGAAAGCATAAACAAATACCGGAAATGCTTTTGGGTTGTCATAATACTGTTTTTGGGATTAATAAATTTAAATGCCCAGGATGTTTATAAAAATTACCGTGAAGAGTGGCTGATAAAAAGCCGGAAGTATTTACCCGAACTGCAGGTAAAAATTAAAGTTCCTTTACAGGTGGTAAAGTTGGTTGATGATTACAATTCTTATCAGCAGGTAAAAGCGGTAAAAGTTTATGAACCAGATTCATTCTATCGGTCATCTTTAAAATTGGCTTCGAAAGATGTGGTTCTCGATTTTGGGGAACATGTTACCGGTCAGGTTCAGTTTACGATTCGGTCAAATATCCCTGCCCACGCACCGGTTCAATTGAAAATTAAATTTGCTGAAGTGCCGGCCGAAATGGCTGCCAGTTTCGAAAGTTACGAAGGCTCGCTTTCAAAAGCGTGGCTGCAGGAGGAGATTGTAACGCTTCATACCATGCCCGACACTGTTTTGCTGCCAAACCGGTATGCTTTCAGGTATGTGAAATTTGAAATTCTGGCTTCGGCTTCAGATATGGATTTTTTTGCCGGCGATGTGAAATGTTTTTCCACTACTTCGGCCAAAACCGATTTATATCAGGATGCCAGCCTGAAAGACCCCGTTTTTCAAACCATTTCGGAGGTGTCCGTTAAAACCCTGGAGGAGTGTATGCAAACCGTTTTTGAAGATGGCCCAAAACGCGACCGGAGGATTTGGATTGGCGACTTGAAATTGCAGGCGCTTGCTAATTATTATTCATTCGGGAATTTCGATTTGGTAAAACGCGGACTCTATCTCTACGCGGCAACTGCCGCCGAAAACGGTCTGGCGTACGGCACGCTTTTTGAAAAACCTCAACCTCTTCCGCAGAAACATTTTCCCATTGATTATTCGCTTTTATACAATACCGTTTTCACCGATTATTACGAGGCCAGCAAAGATATTGGCACACTCGAAGATTTGTGGATTGTGGCAAAATACCAGGTTCTCAATGTTTTGCCTTTTATTTCGAAAGAAGGCATTTTTACCCCCACGCCTGAATGGTGGTATTTCATCGACTGGAACGAAAAGCTCGACAAAACAGCAGCACTGCACGGTATAGTTATTTATTCGTTAACCAAAACCCTTGAAATGGCGCGCCTTCTGAACAGGCAGAATGAACTGCCCCAACTTCAGGAAACCATAGAACGAATGAAAAGAGCGGCCAAAGAAAATTATTACGATGGTGAAAAAATGCTATTTGTAAGTGGCCCCGCCAGTCAGGTTTCCGCAGCATCGCAAGTCTGGATGATTCTCTCAGGAACCGTTTCGCCAGAGGAAGGAAAAAATCTTCTTGAAAATCTGAAAAAGGAAAAGCAGGTGGTTTGGCCTGTTTCTCCATATCTCTATCATTATGTGGCGGAAGCAATGATATGTTGCGGCGCGTTTGATGATGCCCGAAATTTGATAAAAAATTACTGGGGTGGAATGGTTAAAAAAGGAGCAGATACGTTTTGGGAAGTTTACGACCCGGACAATGATTTTCTGTCTCCCTATGGTTCGTTTATGATGAACAGTTATTGCCATGCCTGGAGTTGCACGCCGGTATATTTCCTGAGAAAATATAAGAGGGAACTTTTTCCGGATGATGCAAAGTAAAATGATTTCAACCATCAGATTTAGAAACTTAAAAAAACTAAAGTAGATAAGATATGAAAAAACTAATTTTACTGATAACTTTATTTTGGTTCAACCAAACCGCTTTTAGCCAGAATGTTAAAAGCTTCGACCTTGTCATTTATGGTGGCACTTCTGCCGGAATCAGTGCGGCTATACAAGCTTCGCGGATGGGAAAAACAGTGGTTTTAATCGAACCCACCAGCCGGATTGGAGGATTAACCACCGGCGGATTAGGACAAACCGATATCGGCAACAAACAGGCCATTGGCGGAATTGCCCGTGAATTCTATCAGAATGTAAAAAATACTACCAGCAACCCGAAAACTGGAAATGGCAGAAAAGCGGTGAATATAAAGATGGTGGTCAAACCCGCACCGATTCGGGCGAAGATGCCATGTGGACTTTCGAACCATCGGCAGCGCTGAAAATATATTATCAGATGCTTGAACCCGAAAAAAACATCACACTGGTCTATAACCAGCGGCTCAACCGGAAAAACGGGGTTGCCAAAAAGAAAGGACAAATTATATCGATTGCCATGGAAAGCGGCGAAGTGTATTCCGGAAAAATGTTTATTGACGCCACTTACGAGGGCGACCTGATGGACGCTGCCGGAGTGAGTTACACCGTTGGCCGTGAAGCCAACAAACAATACGGTGAAACACTCAACGGCGTTCACACTCCCGATACCGCCCGCACCATGACCAACCGGCTCGGGCGAAATTAATCAACCATAACTTTGTGCATGGCGTTGACCCATACATCGAAAAAGGAAATCCCAAAAGCGGGCTGTTGCCGTTTATTAATCCAAAAGGCCCCGGCAAAGACGGTTCTGGAAATAAAGGCGTTCAAGCTTATTGTTTCAGAATGTGCCTCACCAACCACCCCGAAAACCGCATCCCCTTTGAAAAACCTGCAAATTACAATGAACTGGAATACGAGTTATTGTTGAGAAATTACGAAGCCGGCGAAAAAGGTT
>JBBIVS010000295.1:0-5300 GCA_037439605.1 Draconibacterium sp.
GTTGCTTTTTTGTTAAAGTATTTCGCAGGATAGCGGGTATCAATCCCAAAACTTACTTTCCCTGCATGACTTTCAAGAACCTCAGGGGTAACTTTATACTGAATCTGACCGGCATTTTTTTGCATTTTTTTCAGACCCGAACAGCCCGATAAAATTGCGATCATCAGCACTAATAAAACTGGTTTAACGCTTCGTATTTTCATGACACATACTATTTAATTGATTTATAATATTTAAATTTCCGCGGCAAAAATATAAACCTTTTCATAAAACCAAAGTGTCAGGAATTTTTTTTACCCCAAAATCAACCGGTTTATCCCTAAATTGTATTCCACATCAAAAACTGCCTTTTTTAGCTGCCGATAATTTTCTGTATTTGCAACAAAATCGAAATTACTAATGTCGATTACCAAAACAGGGAAAGTGGAAATTTGCTTAAAAAATGTGAAGTAACCGAATTTTATTTTTTCGAGGTATCCGGCTGAAATATTTTGTTCGTAATCGCGTCCGCGTAACTTAATATTCCTTAACAATTGATTTGTTTCAGAATGTAAATAAACATATAAATCGGGTTTGGGCATTGATTCGAAAACTATATCGAAAATCTGCCGGAACAGGCGGTACTCATCATCTTTAAGCGTGTTTTGGGCAAAGATGGCTGATTTTGCAAAAAAGTAATCGGCAATTATCAGCGAATGAAAAAGTTCGGGGTTAAACACCTGTTTTTTAATCTGGTAATACCTGTCGGCCAGAAACGACAATTCGAGCGGAAAGGAATAGCGCTCCTGATCGTTGTAAAATTTAGGCAGAAACGGATTGTCGGCAAATTGTTCAAGCACCAGTTGGGCATTCATCTCTTCGGCAAACATTTTAGCCAAAGTTGTTTTGCCGGCGCCTATATTTCCTTCAATAACCAGGAAACGCATAACTACATAATTTTTTTTGAGGTTCGTATATGACTGTCTTTTCGCGCCCCGGCAAAATATGCTGAAATTATGCCAATCACAAAACAAACCGAAAATAAAGCCTGTCCATTCTCCGGAAACAAAATGTACAAGAAATAACCAATTACTGAACCGCTTAAAATTCCGACAAACGAATACAAGTACGAAAAATGGTAAGGCGGAAAATACCCGTGTTCTTTTTGTATGTGCCTTGACATACGGCTGATTAACCTGTCGTATTCGCGGCGTGAATTGCTGGGTACTTCAACTGCTTCCTCAATTTTTGCTGATATTTCAGCAATTTCAATTTTAAGATTCAGGCAAAAAGGACATGTATGCGAAAAATCGTCAACTCTTGTAATGTTGCGTTTAAACTCATCCACCCTGAAAAACCTGATATCTCTTTCTTTTGATTTTTCAAGATCAGCATCGATTTTTGAATTGATTTCCTCTGACCAGTTTCCCATTTTCTAAGTTTTTTGTTTCTATAATAATAGTGGCTATAAACTGTTAAATGCAAATAAATTTCTTCTTTGTTAGCTTCTCAATAAGGTAATAATTATATGTTGACTATTTCTACGAAGGTTTGTGTCCGAAAATAAGGTTTCAAGAATTCTTTAATCACTAAGCGTTTGTTTATCAGACCGTTTAATTCAAAAAACCTTATTCTTATTTTTAAACCTTAGTAGATGTATCACAACACACCAACAAAACCTTATTAATCTGCTCCGGAACTTGAAAATATTTACTCATAAAAAACATCATAGAAACTTTTTTTTTCAAATGTAAAAATAAAGACTGAAAGGGATAAAAAAAACCGTTCAGGTTTTGAACGGTTTTTCAATTTTGCTATTTGCAATTTTTATTATTGCACTCACTTACTAATTATTATCGCGGCGAGGCCTGAAATTATTGTCACGGTGGTCGCCTCCGCGGTCATCACGTCGATTGTTATCACGTCTGTCGCCTCCACGATCATCGCGCCTGTGGCTGTCTCGACGGTCACCTCCACGGTTGTCATGCCTGTCGCCTCCACGATCATCCCTTCGTGGTCCGCGGTCTTCCCTTGGCGGACGTTCAACAAAACCTTCGGGTTTTGGCAACAGCGCCTTGCGCGAAAGTTTCAGTTTGCCGGTTTTTGGATCGGTACCAATCAGTTTTACTTCAATCATGTCGCCCTCTTTTGTAAAATCTTCGGCGTTTTCCACGCGGCCCCAATCCATTTCCGAAACATGAAGCAAAGCTTCCTTCCCGGGAAGAATTTCAACAAATGCACCAAACGATACCACAGATTTTACTTTTCCTGTGTAAACTTCGCCAACTTCAGGAATGGCAACTATTGCCTTTATTCTGGCTCGGGCAGCTTCAATTGGTTCAATTCCGGCGCCTGAAATTTCAACAATTCCGTAATCGTCAATTTCTTCAATAACAATCACTGTTTTGGTTTCTTCCTGGATTGCCTGGATTACTTTTCCACCCGGGCCAATCACTGCGCCAATCATATCCTTTGGAATCTGAATGGTTTCAATACGCGGCACATTTGGTTTGAAATCGGCACGTGGCCCGGGAATTATTTCGAGGATTTTGCCCAGAATATGCAAACGGCCTTCTTTAGCCTGTTGCAAAGCTTGTGAGAGCACTTCATACGAAAGCCCGTCGATTTTAATGTCCATTTGCGTTGCGGTAATTCCATTTAAAGTTCCGGTAACTTTAAAGTCCATGTCGCCCAAATGATCCTCGTCACCAAGAATATCGGACAAAACAGCATATTTTCCGGTGGCTTTGTCCGAAATCAGTCCCATGGCAATTCCCGAAACAGGTTTCTTCATTTTCACACCGGCATCCATCATTCCCATTGTTCCGGCGCAAACTGTTGCCATTGATGATGAACCGTTTGATTCGAGAATATCGGAAACAATTCTCAGGACGTATGGAAAATCATCGGGGATCATTCTTTTAAGTGCGCGCAGCGCAAGATTCCCATGACCAATTTCCCTTCGTCCGGTTCCCCGGGGCACACCAGCCTCGCCTACCGAGAATGGCGGAAAATTGTAATGAAGCAGGAATTTTTCTGTTCCCTGGAAAGTAACGCCATCAATTTTTTTGATGTCCATTTTGGTTCCGAGTGTTACAGAAGTAAGCGATTGTGTTTCGCCCCTCGTAAAAATTGACGAGCCATGCGAACCGGGAAGATAGTCAACTTCTCCCCAAATCGGGCGGATTTGTGTTGTGTTTCTTCCATCGAGCCTGATTCCCTTATCGAGAATCATTTTACGCATTGCTTCTTTTTCTACATCGTGGTAATACTTTTTTATTAACGAAACATTTAAATCCACATCGATTTCCGTATTTTCGGCATTTGCTGCTTTGTATTCCTCAATATAATCATCCACCAGTTTCTGAAAAGCCTCAAGCCGTTCGGATTTGTTTTGAATTTGTTGTTCGCAAATTGCATAACATTTTTCGTACAAATCAGCATTTACCTTTTCACGAATGGTTGCATCGTTTACCTCGTGACAGTAAGCGCGTTTAACAACACCCAATTCGGCAGCCAGTTCTTCCTGAACCTTGCAGTGTTTTTTAATTTCGTTGTGCGCAAATTTTATGGCTTCCAACATCACCTCTTCCGAAACCTCGTTGAGTTCTCCTTCAACCATCATAATGTTATCGTGTGATGCCCCAATAACCATATCGATATCGGAAACAGCAAGTTGTTCGCGGGTGGGGTTTATTACATACTCACCGTTGATTAGCCCAACCCTGACTTCAGAAATGGGTGTTTCGAAAGGAACATCGGAAACAGCGATAGCAGCCGAAGCTGCAAGCCCAGCCAATGCATCGGGCAAATCGGTTTGATTTGCTGAAATTAAAGAAATCATTACCGCTGTTTCAGCGTGATAATCGGCCGGGAACAATGGCCTTAATGCGCGGTCAACCAAGCGGGCAACAAGAATTTCCTCGTCGCTTGGTCTTGCTTCACGTTTCAGAAATCCACCCGGGAAACGGCCTGCGGCCGAGAATTTTTCGCGGTAATCTACCGACAGTGGCATAAAATCCACGTTTTCTTTTGCTTCTTTTGCTGAAACCACTGTTGCAAGTAACATGGTTTCGCCCATGCGAACGACAACCGCGCCGTCGGCCTGTTTGGCCAGTTTACCGGTTTCAATGGTAATGGTCCTGCCATCAGCGAGTTCAATCGTTTTAATTGTTACGTTTACCATAATGTGTTAATAAATCAAATAAATTTAAAAAAATTACAATGGGTGGTGAGGCTTTGCAATGTACAAAAAAGAAAGGCAATACTAAGCATTGCCTTCCAGTTATTTTACTTACGTAAGTTCAATTCTTTAATAATCGTCCGATAACGTTCGATGTCTTTTTTAATCAGATAGTCGAGCAAACTTCTCCGTTTACCTACAAGTTTAATTAACGACCGGCGTGTGCTGTGGTCTTTTTTGTTTTGCTTTAAATGTTCTGTAAGGTGATTAATCCTGTACGTGAACAATGCAATCTGTCCTTCAGCGCTTCCGGTATCGGTGGCGCTTTTACCAAATTGGGTAAAAAGCTCCTGTTTTTTTTCAGTTGTTAAATACATTTTAAAGAACTATTTTTTTGTTATACAATGTTTAAGCCGCAGCATCGCGTTAAATAACAACAGCTTAAAATTAACTGGCCGCAAAAGTAGATAAAAGATTTTAATTTACAAGTAGTTCAGCATAACTTATTTCACAAGGAACAAAAGGTTAAATTCCGCTAAAGTCAACTTTTTCGAACAAAATGGAAGGTGTCAGCCACGAAGAACTTTCATTAATGTCGTTTCCGATTTCACCAATATTCGACCAAAGTTCCTTCATGTTTCCGGTGATGTTCATTTCGGAAACCGGCTGGATGATTGCACCGTTTTCAACCAGGAAACCTTCAATTCCAAAGGAAAAATCGCCAGTTGAGCCGTTGCTGTTTCCACCGTTAAAACCGGTAACCAGAATTCCTTTTTTTACAGTTCCAACCAAACCCTGTAAATCCTTATCACCGGTTTCAAAAACCAGGTTGGTAGTGCTTCCGCTGGTTGGCGCCATTTGCAGTTTTTTGCCGTAATATGTGTCGATGAAATAGGTTTTTAAAACTCCCTTCTCAAAAATGATTCGTTTTTTTGTAGCCAGTCCTTCATTGTCGAACATTCTTGATCCACGCCCTGAAACAATAAAAGGATCGTCGGTGATAGTCAATTTATCGGATGCCACCTTTTGGTCAAGTTTATCAATTAAAAACGAGTTTTTTTGCTGTATAGCCTGACCATTTACGGCCTGAATGAGTGGACTAAATAATCGGCCAACCTGCTTGTTCTCCACAATCATT
>JBBIVS010000296.1:0-3267 GCA_037439605.1 Draconibacterium sp.
AAGTGGAGGCCTCTTTTCTTACTTCAGCAATTTCTTTTTTATAGGCGCTGTCATAAAAAATATCGTTTGTTCTCTTTTGGCAGTTTGAAAAAAAAAGTATTGTTACCAGTATAAACAGAAATCTAAATTCACTTTTCATTCTTAATTGATTTTGTGATTAAACAGTGGCGCAAAAATAGAAATTTCGCAACATTAAAAGACTTCAAACTGAATTACAGTTGAGTGAAATTTTTTCAGAAAGAGCATCAACTTTCTTTAACTGCTTTTACAAACCGCTTAAATGGAATTGGTTACCAATGAAAATTAATGACTTAAAAAACTTTACCCCGAAAAAGTATTGCTAATACCCCGAAATGGTAATTTTTACCATGAAACTTTCGAATTTAGTTCCTTTAAATCCCGTAAATACGCCAACGTTGCCTACAAAAAACAAACTGTTTAAACTGTACCCGGCTTCCCAGTAACTATTAAGCGCCGGTGTTGTAAGATAATTGAGGTGCAAACTTTCGCTCCATGTATTGGTGTTAATAACCGACAGGTAACGCAGTAAAACATATTCGGTGCGCAATTCGGTTCCAATGTTAAGGTAGCTTTTGTTGGTGCTTGGTTCGTAATCGTTGAGCAACTGAAACGAATGTGTAAAAAAGTTCAGCAAAACAGGTATTTCGTTGGTTCTGAAATGTTGAAATTGGGAGAAATGCATTTGGCGGGTGTTAAAAAAATGACCGGCGTTCAGTCGTAAATCGATTCCCGCCGAGGGAGATATATTGGCTTGCTGATGATAGCTGAAATCAATCTGGCTGAAATCGGAAACCGAAGAGAAAATATTTTTTACCCCTTGTTTCCACTGAAGGTTAAACGTGTAAAAATCTTTTATAAAAATAAACGGCGATTCCTGTAACCACGGTTTTCGCTGGCGTTTGTAATATCCGGCGCCAACTGTGTACATAAAACTTTTTTGTGCAGCAATTTCGGGACTTTCGAAAGTAAAATCCTGAGGCAGGTTCGATGAAAATTCTTTTTCTTTTGAAAAAATATAAGTTGCATTATTTTCAAGTGGACTGAAATTGTTGTATTCCAGCGAGGAAGAAAAAGTGATTTTTTCTTTGACCCGATGTGATACGTTAAGATTTAAAAAGCCTGTTTCGTATAATTTCATATAGTTTTCGGCAAAAAACCAGGTGCTGGCAGCATTTAAAATGGGTTGAATACCGGGTGGGCTGGTTTTAAAATCGCGGCTTTCTTTTCCAAATCCAAATTGCAGGGTTCCGTTTTTCCAGAAAATGTTTCTGTATGTACTGTTTATCGAACCAAATACAGTTTTCCGATCAAAGGCATAACCAATTTCAGATGTAATTAAAATCTGTTTTCCCTTTTCAAGTTTAAAACCCAATTCAAATTTCTGCCTGTATTTGTATCCGTCAACGGCATTAAAATCAAAATTTTTAAAAGAAAATAGCCCGTCATAACCTAGTCTGAGGACAGTATCCTTAGCCAAGTCCCAACTGCCCAGGAGTATTTTTGAAGCCAATGTTTTTTTCTTTGCAGGTTTTGCATCATTAAGTGAATCCGTTTCAGCCAATTTCATGCGCATCAGTGAGTCGGTCATTGCATAACTCAGCTTTTCGGCAGGGGTTAACGGTATTGCCCTGATAGTATCCCAGAATGCAAAATCGTTGGCGAGAGTGTCTTTTGTTTCTTCAACTTTATAATTGGTTCGAAAAACATCGGTTAACACGGTGTCTTTATATTGTTCCTTCAGAATTTTACGGTTTAATTTAGATGCTTTTGCCACTTCGCGGTTCGTAAGTTCATCTTTTTTCATAATAGCCTCTGCTTCAGCCCTCAACTTTTTCTCTTTTTCGCCGGGCTGCCTGCTTTGAGTTGTGGCAGGTTTTTCAGTTTCCTGTGGAATTATTTCACCAAAATTATTCTCTTCAACAACATTGTATTTTAATGCAACGCCATAATAAAATTGTCCTTTGAGCCCCAACATCGATACGTTAGCATCAATTTGGTCGGAAACCGGTAGCCAGTTGTTGTTGCCCAAATCTCCGAACTGCTGCTTTATCCGGTAATCAAAAAACTCGAAACGGCCCTTGAAATCGAGGTTGTAAATACACCAAAGTTTATCAATTATATAAATGTAACCGTCAACCAGTTCGTCGCTTTTTCGGTTTGGCGTTACTTTAATTTTAAAAACATCGAATTTTCCCACTGTAATAAAACCTTCGTACCTGAAATTATAATGTTTAATGGCCATCGACGAAAGCGGTGAGATTATCTGGTTTGGGCGTTCGTCATAAAAACTGGCCGACATCAATTCCAATACAGGCGGTTCATCAATTCCGGTAAGCGATGTTTTTTTACTGATTACTTTTTGTTCATATTTATTGGGGTAAGTGAAAGTGATTTTATTTTGGGATTCGATGATATAGGTAACGTTTTCCTTGATTAATTCCTTTAGTTTCCTTCCTTCAACCTCTATTTTGTTTTGATATACCTTTGGAATGCTGGAAAATGCAAAATTGCTTTTAATGTACATGTCAGCTTCATAGTATTTTATTTTTGTCCGGTAGTAAGGCGCTTTTGCAATTGCTTTACGCATAATGAACCAAGCCGGGTCTTCCTTTCCGGGAAATACTTTAACTTCTTTAATTTCAAATGGTTGTAATTGGAGCTTAATGTCCATTGTAATACTGTCGGTATCAACATTTACTTCTTTTATTACCTGTTGATAACCTAACGACCGGATGGTAAAATGATAGATGCCACCCGATAACTGAATCTGATAATTTCCTTCCGAATTTGAAATGGTTCCTTCCCTTGTTTCCGAAACAAAAATAGTGGCATACGGAACAGGCTCATTTTTTTCGTTAATAATTTTACCTGAAACAACTTGCGCCCGCGACTGAAATAAAGCCAACAGGATAAATAAAATTATCAGCTGGAAATGAAAATTCCTGATGTGCATAAATCTGTTTTTGTTTTCTGAATTATTGATAACCAAAAATAGGTCGATTTTTTAGAAAAACAATTACAGATGTTAATGTTTAAGGGTTTTAATGAAACTGAAAAACGTGAAAAACTCAGAAGCAGAATTTATTCGGTTATTTCTTTGATTTCCTTTACCGATAAACCTTCAATAAAATAAATTACCTCTGCTGCTTCCTGCGATTCAGCAATTACCTTATGTGCTTCTTCGTCTTGTGCAGAATGAGCTTCGTCATGTTCAGCCGTTTCTTCTCCATGTTCCTTTGCCGGATT
>JBBIVS010000296.1:3278-5287 GCA_037439605.1 Draconibacterium sp.
GCATCGGCTTCGGTTAACACAATTTTAAGGATTCCTTTAATTTCAAGGTCGCTTCCCATTTGTTCCTGCGTAAATGCGCCAATTTTTTCGCCGGCTTCAACCCTGATATTAATATCTTCGTTGCTGCCCATTAAAAAACAGCGCACCCCTCCCTGTTTGCACACATGCATCACCGTTCCTTTTACAATTACTTCTTTATCAGTAAGTTCTGTAGCTTTTTCATATAGTTCGTCAACGGTTAAAACCACAGCTTGTGGTTCAGCATATTGTTGTTGTTTTTTATTTTGATTGCCACAACCAAAAAACACAAAAGTTAAAACTCCAATAAATACCAGATTTTTCATATCTTAAAACTTTTAATTAAATATAAATCAACGCAAAAACCAAAGGTACAATAATTCCGGCAGTCACCAACCACCAGCCCCATTTTCCAAAACCTCTTTTTCCTTTTAAAATAAATAACCCCGATACGGCAACAAAAATGAGGACTACTGCCATGGCATCGCTCACCCATTTCCAAACTGTTCCTATTGATGCCTTGTGCAGTTTGTTCAGGGAAAAAATCAACCGGCGTTTTTGCAGGTACTGCATTTTCCCTTTTCCGTTTTCGGGATTAATCACAGCTTCGCCGTTTTCAATAAATACTTTTATTAATCCTTCGTTATTCAAATAATGCTTTTTGTAAACCACACCTTCATTTACAGACCTTAATGCAGCTTTTATATCTTTTTCTGTTAAAGCTTCTTTGTCGGGCAGGCTCACCTGAAATTCGGTGATAAATATTTTATAATCGGGATTAAAATCGTGCCGGTGGTTCAGATAAATTCCTGACAACCCGTAAACGATTGTCATTCCAACAATAAAATAACCAAAATCGCGGTGCAGGATTCTCAATAATTTTCGGATTTTCATCGATTTTTATTTTGGGTGCAAATATAAATAAAACTGGTTATTGACAATTTGATGTTTTTAATGAAAAAATAAGAGACAAATTGGTATTAAATTCTGATAAAAAGACAAATAAAAAAGGAAAGATTAGCAATATGTTATTAGAATAAAAATTAGAAAATTATAATTTATTTTCTAAAAACTATTGACTTGTATGTAAAAATAGTCGTAACTTGCGAGTCCTAGTGTGCTAGGACTCTGGTTTTATCACAACTTAATTGGGTGCCACCGGGTATAGGCCCGGTGGCTTTTTTTATATCATTTTATTATCCCGAATAATAGTCATTCAGCGAAACCGGGTTTTCAGCTTTGCACACCGGGCAGTGGGTCACTTTCTCTGAATAATCGCTGAAACTTGCCTGGCACGAATTGCATTTATACCAGTTTTTATCGAAGTAAATATCACCACCCCTGAAAAGTAAATCGCGCCCTTCAACAAAAGCAGTGGCAACTTTATTACGTGCCTCCTCATAAATACGTGTTAAAGTAGGCCTCGAAACATCCATGAAAACCGCGGCTTCTTCCTGTGTCAGGTTCTGGTAATCGAGCAGGCGAATCACTTCATATTCTTCAATATGCAGAATAACTTCATTCGATTTCCGACCTCTTACACCATAAACAGACATACCTTTAATAACCGGGGGCACCTGAATTCTTCTGAAACGTTTTTTTCTCGGCATTTTAAATTGAATTTAATTTACTTAATAAAAAGTGGTCGGCAAGTACCAGTGCAGCCATGGCTTCCACAATTGGAACAGCACGCGGCAATACGCAGGGATCATGCCTTCCTTTCGGATTAATAGTTATTTCGTTACTGTTAATATCAACTGTTTTTTGTTCTTTTAATAATGTTGCTATGGGTTTAAAAGCTACATTAAAGTAAATGTCTTCGCCGTTGGAAATTCCCCCCTGGATTCCGCCGGAATGGTTTGTTTTGGTGTGAATACCACTTTCAGTATGAATAAAAACATCGTTGTGTTGTGATCCGCTTAGTTTCGTCCCGGCAAACCCCGAACCGTATTCAAAACCTTTAACGGCATTAATTCCAAGCATGGCAAAAC
>JBBIVS010000297.1:0-5286 GCA_037439605.1 Draconibacterium sp.
GGTTTGCACACCCGTCGCCCGATGGAAAACAGATGATAATCATCTCATATCCACCTGAGGTGCCGGCTACTTCACATCCGCACAATCAGCGCGTTATGTTGCGAACATTGCCCCTTACCGGAGGCGAAATAAAAACTGTTGCATTTCTATATGGCGGTCAGGGAACCATAAATGTTCCTTCATGGAGCCCCGATTCGAAAAAGTTGGCTTTTGTGTCGTACACTTACTAAAACAGCGGATTAATTTGAAATAGTCTCAGATTTCGGGTCAAATTTTCCGATGGAAAATGTTTTTTGGCCCGCTGCCGGAAGTATGAAATAAAATTTCGATCCATCACCATTGCCATTGCTTTCAACCCCAACCGAACCATCGAGTTTTTCAATTATTTTTTTAACAATCGAAAGACCAAGTCCATAGCCATCAGCTTTTTCTGGTTCAAGCCTAACAAAATTCTTGAATAGCATTTTTTGTTGTTGCATGGTCAGGCCTTTCCCGTTGTCCTTTATCCAGAACATAATCATCCCGTTGAATAAAGTATTTGCGCCAACCTCAATTACAGGGGGTGTACCGCCATATTTTAACGCGTTGCTGATGTAATTGGTCCAAACTACTTCAATCCAGGGAGCATAACCTAACGCCTGAGGCCATTCTTCCGGCTCGGTTAAACTAATATTTGAGTTTTTAAGCAAGTCGTTAAATTGCTTTTTCGATTCGTTATAAATGTGGGCCATATTAAGCGGTTTTCGTTCAATACCGGTTTTATCGGTAGTTGCAAGTAATAATAGCTCCTGTGTTATTTGAATCGATTTATTAGCCGAGTGGTTGATTAAATTCGAAAGCTCGCTTAAAAGATTTTTGTCGTTTTGGTGAATCAATTCATCCATAATTTCGCTGGCCGAAAAAATTGAACTTAAAGAATTTCTTAAATCATGTGCTACCGTGTGTGCAAAAGCATCAAGATCTTCGATGAGATTTTCGCGTTTTTCAATTTCATCCATCAGCTTTTTGTTAATTGTTTTTAGTTTTTCCTCAGTTTCAATAATTGAAGTTATATCATGAAACAGCAATATATTCCCCGACAGGTTGTTGTTACGATATACCGGTGAGATCTTGACATGATATTGTTTTCTTTTATCTTCCTGGTTAACTTCAATTTGTACTAATGCCTGATTTTTTGAAAGCGCTGAAGTTAGTTTATCATATTGGCTGAAAATCGTTCCAAAAGGTTCATGAATAATTGACTTGTTTTGCCAGTTAAAAATTAAATAAACCGCTGAATTACAATCTTCAATTGAACCCTCGGCGTTAATAACCAGAACGCCATCGTTCATTATTTCGAAAAGCTTTGTTCGGGCCAGCGGTACAACATCAAACATGCGAAAACGAACAACTCCGAGTGCAATTATTATCCCGGTTAGAACAAACGAAACAGGAGTCCAGTCGAACCCGGGGTAAGGATTTATGTTGGTTAAATACATTAAATTGCCAACTATCGGGATCAGCGAGGCAATCACCAACGTACCAATTTGGTTTTTATAAAATGCCGGAAAATTGTAAATTGAATTGAGCAAATTAAATAATCCCAGGATTAACAGTGTTTCGCTGTACACCCAAAAAAACCAGAAACCAATTCCATGAGAGTAATAGGCAATATTTTTATCTATATCCAGCGTTACCTCCGGCCATATCAACAGGTGTTTCTCGTTGGTAAAAACCAATGCAATGGTTATTACCGGTATAATTAGCAACATTGCAATGGTTCTGTTATTGATGATATTCCTTTTTTGGCTGAATGCCGTGGTAAACAGAAAGTAGCTGACAGCAAGGAATGCAATTCCGGTATATGATATTTTTGACCAGAATATTTTTGTGTTTAATTCGAAATAGCTGAATTCCATTGCATAAGCAAACGCCCAAATGGCAACAAAAAATTCAAGGTAAATCAGAAATTTAACCTCCTTTGATTTTCTGAATTTCCAAAGCAGCAATATGGTCACAAAAGCGGCTAAAACCGTTAGAAAATGAATTAAACTATTGGTGGTTACTTGATTGGTCATTACCAGGGTTTATTATTTTTGTTTAAAATTGATTTAATAGCGTGATAAAAGTAAACAAAAAATCATTTCAAGGTTTTCTTATCCATTAAATTCTCAGTAAAATTCAACTTTTTCTCTCAATTTGTCTCATTTTAAGGTTTAAAACTTTCAAATTTTATTCTTTTCTAAATGGATAGTTTTGTGTAAATTTCAAGTTTTAAAGCAGTATTTCTGTAATGTATTTAAAAAAATAACATGTCGAAAATCTAAATAAACCAAAGCTATGTCAAACCGAAAAATTACGCGCCGTCAGGCAATAATTACCGGAACTGCGGGTGCAGCAGTTGCGATTTCCAACCTTTCGTTTTTACCGTTTAATTTTGAAAATATTACAAAATTAGCTGTTAATGGCGGTGAAAAAGTACGTACAGCAGGCTGGCCTGCCTGGCCTGTTTGGGATCAGACAGCCGAAGCAGATGTAATTGCCATGCTCCGAAGCGGTAAATGGTGGCGCGGAAATGGTGATTACGTGGCTGAATTCGAGAAAAAATATGCCGGACTGATGGGTACAAAACGTTGCCTGGCAACTGCCAGCGGAACAACTGCATTGCTGGTTGCACTTCATGTTTTGGGAGTTGATGCCGGCGATGAAGTACTGGTTTCACCATTCACCTTTATTGCCACGTACAATGTTATTTTTATGAGCAAAGCGCTGCCGGTTTTTGTCGATACAAATCCGGAAACATTTTTAATCGAAACATCGAAAATAGAAGAACGCATTACCGAACGCACATCTGCAATTTTACCGGTTCACATTTACGGGTTGCCCGTGGATATGGATAAAATAAATGCCGTTGCACGAAAACATAATCTGAAAGTGGTTGAAGATGCCTGCCAGGCATGGTTGGGTGAATACAAGGGAAAAAAACTTGGTACATTGGGCGATTTGGGATGTTTCAGCTTTCAGAATTCAAAAAATCTGCCTACCGGCGAAGGGGGCGCAGTTGTTGGAAATAACGATGAAATTATGGATCGTTGTCACGCTTTCCACAATTGCGGACGGCCGTTTGGAAGTGTTCAGCGAACTTCGGATTACCCGATTCGTGGCAGTAACCGGCGGATGCAGCAAATTCAGGCAATTACCCTGATGTCGCAAATGAACCGGATCGGAAAAGATGCTGAAATCCGTTTGGAAAATGCAATATACCTCGATAAAAAACTGGCTGAAATTCCCGGAATTGTTCCTGCTAAATTGGTTGCTGAAAATTCCCGCTCTGCATATCATTTCTATCCTTTCAGGTTTATTTCTGAAAAATTTGGCAATGTTTCGAGGTCGAAATTTATTGAAGCTTTGCATGCTGAAGGAATACCTTGTTCACCTGGTTACGGGCAGCAAAACAAAGACGGTTTGATTGAAGAAGCACTTAATTCAAAGGGATACAAGCGCTTGTTTTCGGAGCAACGCCTGAATCAGTGGCGCGATGAAAATGTACTTCCCGGAAACGACCAACTGGCAAGGGAAGCGGTTACTTTTACACAAAACATTTTGCTCGGAACAAAATCGGACATGGATGATATTGTGAATGCGATTACTAAAATTTATGAAAACCGTGAGTCGCTTTTGTAAATTTTCCATCAGTATCAAATGTTGAATTTTAAAATCAGAAAGTTTCTGCATCTGCGGATAAATCAAAAGAAAATTGACAGACTGCCTGATTTTGGGTACATTTGTCATAAATCAAAATGATTTTAATTTATGTTTTTTGGCGATTACAAATCACATTCAGAGGCAAAGATCAGAAAATCGTTACTTTGGGAATACGACCTGGAAAAATTTGACTGGTCGGTAATGCGGAATATTGTGGTTCAGCGGGTTGTGGAACGCGGAAGAATGGATGATTTTTATGCAGTACTTAATCTTTATGGTGAAGAGGGTGTAAAGGAAGCCATAAAAAAAATCCCAAGTTTGAGCCAGAAAGACATTGCTTTTGTTTGTGTAGTATTTAATTTAAAAAAGGAAGAATTGGAATGTTATTCAAAAACACGATCCAAAGTTCAACATTGGGACTTTTAGAAAAGTTAAGCAAAGATGAGATTTTAAAAGATTTTGTTTTGGTTGGAGGTACAGCGCTTGCATTGCAAATAGGCCATAGAATCAGTGTTGACCTGGATTTCTTCTCAAGCCAACCATTTGATCAGGAAAAACTGGCTGATCATCTTCGTTCCGAATATCATTTTGAACTGGATTATATTTCAAAAAATACAGTAAAAGGTGAAATCAATGAGGTGCAAATCGATTGTATTGCTCATCAATATCCATGGATATCGTCATTCGTAATTGAGGGTAATTTGCGTTTAGCCGGTTTGCCTGATATTGCTGCCATGAAATTAAACGCGATTTCAGGAAATGGCACACGACTGAAAGATTTTATTGATGTTGCTTTTTTATCAACAAAGATGACCTTGAATGAAATGCTCGGTTATTATCAGATGAAGTATAGCTCGAATCCCATAATTCCCTTAAAAGCAATCACTTATTTTGATGAAATAGACTATAATGATCCCATAAAAATGGTTAACGGATTGCAGTTTAAATGGAAGAATATCGAAAAAAGACTGTTTAATATGCAAAAAGAACCCAACTGTATTTTTCAGACAAAACCGTAAAAAAAAACTATTTTTACCGCTCAACATAAACCAAAAACAATTGATAATCAAAATTGCAAACACAGAAAAATCGGATAAAAAGGTTTCATTTCAAATGAATATCAAAGGTTTACCTGAAGAGTTGAATGGTAAAAAGATTACGTTAAAGGCTGATTTGGCCGAAGAAAATACACTTGATGAACCTTTGTTGGTAAAGCCAACTGAATCAGAAGTTTCAACTCTTTCTTCAAGTTTTAATATTTATGTTCCATCCGAATCTTTCGAAGTTTATGTATTCAATTTATAAATCAATTTTTTTGTTGGCCTGAATTTAAAATGCTTTTTTTGAAAAAAATGATTGTGATGAAGAAGAATTTATTCCTTTTAGTTTTTGTTGTATTAATGCTAACCGGCAGGTTGATTGCAAAAGAGGGAATGTGGATTCCCATTCTGCTTGAAAAATACAATCTTGCCGAAATGCAGGAAATGGGATTTAAACTCTCTGCCAGCGATATTTACGATGTAAACCATGCCAGTATGAAGGATGCAATTGTAATATTTGGCGGGGGCTGCTCGGGCGAGTTGATTTCGGGCGATGGCTTGC
>JBBIVS010000298.1:0-5257 GCA_037439605.1 Draconibacterium sp.
AAAGGATGGCGTTTTAATTCTGAATTACGTCGGACATGCAAACGAGCGGTGGATGGCTGACGAACGCGTACTTGGTATTAGTAATGTTAATTCATGGTCGAATGAAAATAACCTGCCTATTTTTGTAACCGCTACCTGTGATTTTAGCCGGTTCGATGCCGACGAAATGTCGATTGGCGAATACGTTCTGTTTAATCCCGTTGGAGGAGGAATTGGGCTTTTTTCAACAACGCGCCTGGTTTTTGCCTATTCTAACTTTTTACTGAGCAGAAGCTTTTACAATTTTGTTTTTGAAACCGATGATAAGGGAAACCGATACCGGATGGGCGATATAATGCGCCTGGCGAAAATTAATACTATCAATACCATCAATAAGCGAAATTTCAGTTTGCTGGCCGACCCGGCATTGCGACTAACTTATCCGAAGCACAAGGTAGTTACTACTAAAGTAAACGGAAAGGAAGCTGCAAGTTTAAAGGATACCATAAAAGCGTTGCAAAAGGTTGATGTTGAAGGATTTGTTTCCGATTATTCGGGTGGTTTGATAAACAGTTTTTCAGGCGAAATGCTGGTAACGGTTTACGATAAGGAAACAGTTGTAAATACTTTGGGCAATAATGGAGAAACACCATTTCAGTTTAAGGTTCAGGAGAATATCATTTACAAGGGGAAAGCAACTGTTAAAGACGGAAAGTTTGCGTTCAGTTTTGTAGTGCCTAAAGATATTTCGTATTCAATAGGGCAGGGAAAAATAATGTATTATGCCCAAAATAATGAAGTTGATGCCCATGGCGCTTTTACAGGCTTTAAAATAGGCGGTTTATCTAATCAGATTGTAACAGATAATACCGGGCCGAAAATTGAATTATTCATGGATTCGCGCGATTTTGTTCCGGGAGGCCAAACCAGCAAAAATCCTACATTAAAAGCCTATTTATCCGACGAAAATGGAATTAACACTGCAGGTACAGGAATCGGGCACGACATTACTGCGGTTTTAAACGGCGATTATTCAAATGTGCTGGTGTTAAACAATTACTTTCAGGCCGATATTAATGACTATAAAAGCGGGGTGGTCAGTTTTCCGTTTAAAAACCTGCCGGTTGGAAAACACACCCTAACACTGAAAGCATGGGATGTAGCCAACAACTCATCTGAGGCAGAAATTGAGTTTGAAGTTGCCGGAGATTTTTACATTACCAATGTTATTAACACGCCAAATCCGGCTGTCGATTTTACATTTTTTACTTTCGAACACAATCAATCTGATGCCACGTTGAAAGTAATGATTGAAATTTTCGATCAATCGGGGCGTAGGGTGGAATATATTGTTACACAGGTTGGTTCGGGCGGAACAAAGAGCAATCCTGTGCGTTGGAATTTCAATGAAACAAAGACACTTCTTTTAAATGGCATTTACGTTTATCGTGTTACCGCCCAAAATTCCGATGGTATATATTTTTCAAAATCAGGAAAGTTGATGATTTCACGATAAATTTTTTATCCTGTAAAATTTTTGAGTGTTTGTTGCGTTCTGTAATGTATTATAACTATTGCTGCAAAAACAATTATTATATCTTTGCAGCCTCAATTTTAAAATAAAGATGGTACGATTAATTCGAATTTTATTTGTTGTTACACTTATAATTGCTGTTTCCGAAAGTGCTATAGCTCAGGCTACTACTTCTGGTGCCAATACTATTACAACTGCAGTTCCGTTTCTTACAATCACCCCCGATTCAAGAGCAGGAGGTATGGGAGATGCTGGTGTGGGTCTGACCCCCGACGTAAGTTCGCAACACTGGAACCCCGCTAAATATGTTTTTATGGAAAGCGACATGGGTGTTGGCTTATCATATTCGCCCTGGTTGAGAAATCTGGTTGACGATATAAACCTTGCTTATTTATCGGGGTACAAAAAACTGGACGATGTTCAGGCAATAAGCGCTTCCCTGCGTTATTTTTCATTGGGGGATATCATTTTTACCAGTGAGTTTGGAACAATTGAAGGACAGCAAAGTCCAAACGAATTTGCCATCGATTTAGGTTATTCAAGAAAGTTGTCTGATGTTTTTGCAGGATCAGTTGCCTTGCGGTATATCCGTTCCGATTTAACCGGTGGTCAATTGGTTGGTGGAGTTCCGACTTATGCCGGTAATTCGTTTGCTGCCGACGTAGCTTTTTACTGGTACAAGGAACTCAGGGTTAACCGGCAGGACAATATTTTCTCAGCAGGTATCAATATTCAGAATATAGGTTCTAAAATTTCATATTCTGAAGGTGAAGTGAAGGACTTTATCCCAACCAATTTGTTGCTTGGTGCAGCATATACTGCCAATTTAGACGATTATAATGCGTTTACCTTTTCGGTTGAAGCCAACAAGCTACTTGTTCCCACGCCTCCTGCCGACTCCACTCAATATGATCCTGACGGGGTAATTTTGCCATCAGGAATTAATTCAGACATTGGGCCGATTGAAGGTATCGTAGTTTCATTTTATGATGCTCCGGGTGGGTTTCAGGAAGAAATGCAGGAAATAAACCTGGCAATTGGTATCGAATATTGGTATAATAAACAATTCGCCATAAGGGGAGGCTATTTTTACGAACACGAAAATAAAGGTAACCGGAAATATTTTACCGCAGGCGCCGGTCTGAAAATGAATGTTTTCTCACTCGATTTTTCGTACTTGCTTCCTACGCAGCGGAATCACCCTCTCGAGAATACACTTCGGTTTACATTGTCGTTTGATATTGATGCTTTCGGAAATCAAAGGAGATGATTTTTCGGGTCGGACAGGGATATGATGTACACCGCCTTGCCGAGGGAGAAACCCTGTGGCTTGGCGGCATTTTAATTCCACATTATAAGGGAACCGTTGCCCATTCTGATGGAGATGTTGTAATACATGCCATTTGCGATGCACTTCTAGGCGCGGCCAAACTGCGCGATATAGGAACTCATTTTCCTGATAATTCAGCCGAATTCAAAGATATTGACAGTAAAATACTACTTCAAAAATCGAATGAATTAATTAAATCGAAAGGTTACGAAATTGTAAATATCGATTGTACAGTTAACGCCCAGCAACCTAAATTGAAATCATATATCCCTGAAATGGAAATGGTAATGGCCAAAATACTTAAAATTGATGTTGAACAGGTTTCGGTAAAAGCCACAACTACCGAAAAACTGGGTTTTGAAGGCAGGGAAGAAGGTATTTCGGTGAATGCAGTTGTTTTATTAAAAAAAGTTTAAATGGAAAATAAAAAAACGCTGGTTATTGGTGCCAGTACCAACCCCGAACGCTATTCAAATATGGCAATTAACTTGTTAAGAAGACATAATCATGCTGTGGTTGCGCTTGCCAAACGTGCCGGAAAAGTAGGTGATGTTGATATTCTTGCCAAATTTCCTGCGAATGAAGATATTCATACAGTTACCATGTATGTTGGGGCAGAACGGCAGTTGGAATATTACCAGGCAATACTTGAACTAAAACCTGAAAGGGTTATTTTTAATCCTGGAGCCGAAAATTTCGAACTCGCCGATATACTTGAAATGAAGGGGATTGAAACCATTGAAGGTTGCACTTTGGTTATGCTGAATACTGGTCAATACTGAAATAATCTATTCTGAAATGTTTACCGAAATTCAATCATTCGATGAGCTTTTAAAACTAAAAGATGATGAACCAGCATTGCTGGCCTATTTTTCAACTGAGACCTGCAATGTTTGTAAGGTTTTAAAACCAAAAGTTGCTGAATTGATTCAGTCTGAATTTCCCAAAATCAAACTCATTTACATTAAATCTGACGTTTTACCCGAAGTTGCAGCCCAAAACCAGGTTTTTGCAGCGCCAACCATTTTGGTATTTTTTGAAGGAAGGGAATATATCCGGAAAAGCAGAAATATCGGGATTGGAGAATTACAAAAGGAAATAGAAAGACCGTACTCGATGATTTTTGGGACATAGACTTTACAAATTCCATAGTTTCTTAACTGAAAACCCCAAAATCAAAACAACCTGTTAATCAAACTTTCATCAGCCTCATTTGCAAGTGTGACTTTTAAATCAGAATTTTCCTTCATCGCCTGTTGTATGGCAAATTTAGCTGCCGGATTTTGAGCCCAGCTTCGTCGGGCAATCCCGTTGTTTACATCCCAGTGCAGCATCATTTTTAGTCTTTCTTCAGCTTCAGGGGAGCCGTCAATGGTTAAACCAAAACCGCCGTTAATTACTTCTCCCCAGCCAACCCCGCCGCCGTTGTGCAACGAAACCCATGTGGCGCCGCGAAAACTGTCTCCCACAAAATTCTGAACAGCCATGTCGGCGGTAAATGCTGAACCATCATAAATATTTGAGGTTTCGCGGTAAGGTGAGTCGGTTCCCGATACATCGTGATGGTCGCGCCCCAAAACAATTGGCGCCGAAATTTTTCTGGTTTTAATGGAATCATTAAAAGCTTTGGCAATTCGGGTGCGACCGTTACAGTCGGCATATAAAATGCGTGCCTGTGAGCCCACTACAAGTTTATTTTTTCCGGCTTCTTTAATCCAGTGTATGTTGTCCTTCAGTTGTTTTTTGATTTCTTCTGGTGCTGATTTTTCAATTTCAGTTAAAACTTCAGCAGCAATTTTATCCGTCTTCTCCAAATCCTCTTGTTTCCTTGATGTGCAAACCCAGCGAAACGGGCCAAATCCGTAATCGAAAAACAGCGGCCCCATGATATCCTGCACATACGACGGATAAATAAAATCGCCATTGGGTTTTGAAATGGCAGCTCCCGCACGTTTTGCCTCCAGTAAAAAAGCATTTCCGTAATCCCAGAAATACATTCCCTTTTTTGAAAGTTGATTGATTGCTTCCACCTGTCTTTTCAGCGATGTTTGAACTTTCGTTTTAAAGAGTTCCGGATTCTCAACCATCATTTTATTTGATTCCTCAAGCGTTAAACCAACCGGGTAATAACCGCCTGCAAACGGATTGTGCAGGGATGTCTGGTCGGAGCCCAAATCAATTTTAATATTTTCCTGAACGAGTTTTTCCCATAAATCGACCACATTTCCCAGATACGCCATCGAAACTGCTTCCTTATTCTTTTGTGCTGACAATAATCTTGAAATCAGTAATTCAAGATTGGTGAAGACCTCATCAACCCAGCCTTGTTTGTAACGGATTTCAACTGCTTTTGGGTTGATTTCGGCAACAACGCAAATCATTCCCGCAATTACCGTTGCTTTTGGCTGCGCTCC
>JBBIVS010000299.1:0-5253 GCA_037439605.1 Draconibacterium sp.
GTTTCTTCGAAAAGTAATCGCGGGCAAACCCCTGAACTTTATCCAGGTGATCGGGATTTACCTTTTTGAGGCTTAACGGTGATACTTTCTGTATCATCCATTTTTCAGTTTTTACAAAATCAATCTGTAAAAGCGGCGCCTCGAACAGGTGATAAAGCTTTTGTGCTAATTGCCTGAATTTAGGATTAACCGATTTGCTGAAATAAACAAACATCGAAACTTTATTGCCCCCGGTGGTTTTAAAGGTTTTCTGTATATCGTCGTCAATATACCCCGAAAGCGAGCGAATGAGCGAAAGGCTGCTGAAATCGCGCAATGTGGTAACATTGGGTATTACGCGGTGATCGCGGGCCGATGCCAGCAACGAAACATAGTATCCCATTTTCTGGTACTGGTACGAATTGGCGAGGTTGAAAATACGGACATTCTTTAGTGAATGGAATTCCTTTTCGGTAATATAACCTTTTGATGACACCACTTTGACACCTTCAATCTGCAGGTTCCAGTTCTTGGGGTTTCGAACCACAATAATATTCGAAAGGCTTTGTTTGTCGGTTGTTTCATCCAGTTGCAAGGCCATTCTGATGCCGTTTTCACCTTTCATATAATAATCGGGCAGTTCTTCGGTAAACTTAAAACCCGCACTTTCGTAAAACCTCACCACTTTTGAATCGTTCTTCCGCACTTCAAGCGTAATTCGCCCTATTTTTCCCGATCGTTCCAAATCAATGGCATATTCCAGTAACTGTTTTCCAACGCCTTTTCCCTGCATTTCGGGTAATACGGCAATTGAAAAAATGCGAAGGGTTTTGGCATAAATATAGAGGATAGCCGAGCCTGCTTTTTTCTTTTCCTTTCCCTCTGAAGTTTCTGCAATTACTACTTTCTGAAAAGGGCTGGTTATGCTGTAACGAATAGCCCTGCTGGTACTTCGCTGAAATTCGGGGAAACAGGCAATTTCAAGTTTTTCGAGAAAATCAAGGTCGTCAGGTATCGATTTTCGTATGGTTGTTTTCACTTATCGGCTTAACTTTTTTTTGAATTAAAAAAAACGGCGTAAAAGTATATTATTTTTAGATTTGAAATGATTAAAAAATTCAAATGATAAAAAGGTTTTTGTTCTTTGTTTTAATCTTCATTTATGTTTCAGTTTCAAGCCAGCCAAAAACCTATACTGAATAAGATTATATTAGGGATAAAGCTGTTGAATAACCTTACTGGTTCGATTGGATGTTTTCGCACTCGAAATCAGATTCGGAAACTTCAAATACCATTGAATTAAAAAAATGAAGCTACCCGAATCATATAAATTCCCTAATTTTGGGTAAGCATAAAAAATCATTTTAAGTCAATAAAATCAATAAATTAAAATCATGGGATTATTTTCAGCAATTATAGGAAATGCAGGTGCAGTGAGCCCTGAAGAATTGGCAAAACAGTACGGAAGACTTTTAACTGAAAATGAAGAAATTGAACTGGGGTTTAAGTTAATCCGCGACACATTCATTTTTACAAACAAGCGTTTGATATTGGTTGATATCCAGGGAATCACCGGAAGCAAAACCGAGTACAAATCTGTTTCCTACAAAAGTATTTCGAGATTCAGCATCGAAACGGCAGGTACTTTTGATTTGGAAGCCGAATTGAAAATCTGGATTTCGAGCGAACAGATACCGAGTATTACCAAAAAGTTCAATAAATCGGTAAATGTTTACGATGTTCAAAAGGTTCTTGCCTTTCATGTGTTGAAATAATTTTTCCGTAATAGTGAAACGGATTATAACCATATTGTTTTTCAGCTTTTTATTTCTGATAAATGGTTATTCTCAGCAATACATTTTTACAAATTATTCAATTCATAACGGACTTTCGCAAAGCGTTGTAAATTGCATATTTCAGGACTCGAAAGGATACTTATGGGCAGGTACACAAAACGGACTTAACCGATTCAATGGTGAAACTTATGACGTTTACAGCTACAATCCTGTTGACCTCTGTTCAATTTCAAACAACTGGATTTATTCGATTGCCGAAGATGCGGCAGGAAATTTATGGATTGGCACAAAAGGCGGGTTAAATAAGTACAATGCAAAGCAAAACAACTTTAAACGAATTGTTTATCAAACCGATTTTGCCTACGAAGTTTCACAATATTGCTACGATGTAATTTGCCTTGAAAACGGAAATATTTTAATCATCACCCCACCTTTAATTTCAGTTTATAATCCTGAAAAAGAAAGTTTTACCCATTTCGAAAACAGGCTTGAATACGATGGGGCGGTAAAAGATGTGAAAATTCCTGCACTGGAAGATCCAGGTGGTAAAATATGGATTGGTTCCACAACCAGATTAACTTTGTTCTCTCTTCAAACCTCCAAATTCAGTTATTTTCCATTCTTATTAAAAAACGGCAATCTGGTTGAAAATGTAAACGTTACAGCCATATTTAAAGATAAAAAAGCCAATTTATGGATTGGAACCACTATTGGACTTTTCATCTTTAATTCTGAATTAAGCCGGTTTGAAGAATCACAATTTTTAACCGGCCAAATTGAACAGGTACCTTTCGAAAATACTTGTATCCGTGCAATTACCGAAGATAATAACGGGAACCTGATAGTTGGAAACGAAGGCAACGGATTGTTTGTAATTTCTCCTGAATCGCCCGGCACGGTAGCTATTCAGAATTACACAACCGAAAACAGCGATTTGGGGCACAACATTGTTCAGTCGCTAATCATCGACAAATCGGAAAACCTCTGGATTGGCACGTTGCAGGGAATTTCCAAAACCGATTTAAAGAAAAAGAAATTCAACCTTTACAGGAAGAGTAACTCCCAAATTCGCTCGACCTGCTTGGAAATGTAATTGCGTCGCTTTATAAAAACGACGATGGGATTTTGTGGGTGGGCAACTGGGGACAAGGTTTGAACCTGGTTAACAGGGATACCCGTGAAGTGGAACATTTTTCGAGCCGGCACAGCGGAAACCATTATATTCCAAACGATTTTGTTCATGTAATTTTTAAGGATGCCGACAATCAAATCTGGCTTGGAACCCGTAATGGCATTCTTATTTATGATAAACCAAAAAACAGGTTTGTCGGTTGGAGGGAATACTTCAACAATACATTATTGCCCGATTTCAGAAATGTGAGGATTTACATGATTATTCAGGATAGAAATCTGAATTACTGGATTGGCATTCAATAGGGTTTATACAAAATTGACCGTCAAAAAACAGCGGTTGAAGTTTTTCAAAATGAACTCGAAAATAATTACAAACTTAGCGCCAATCTGGTGTATTGCTTGTTTGAAGATTCTGATGGTTTGATTTGGATTGCAACAGTAAGCGGACTGGATGTTTACAATCCTGATACAAAAAAAAATCAGGCATTTCGGTAAAGAAGAAGACGGGCTGAGCGATAATTTAATCATTTCGCTGGGCGAAGACAGGAACGGACAAATCTGGATTGGAACCAGCACATATTTGTATATTTTCAACAAAAAGGATTCGTTTTTTACCTTTCTGGGGCCCGAAAACGGTTTGCCCAACAACAATATTTTCGAAATACTGAAGGATAAGGAAAAAAACATTTGGATTGCCACCGGAAAAGGTTTGTGTAAATTTGACGAACAGCAAAACAGTTTTCACACTTTTACGCTGGAAGATGGATTGCAAAGCCTTGAATTTAACCTGCGTGCAGCTTTTGTATGCGATGATGGTGAAATTCTTTTAGGCGGGATGAACGGTTTTAATTCGTTTTACCCCGATTCAATATCGGGCAATCCATACATCCCGAATCTCGTTTTCACTTCATTTTACACTCAAAAAGGAAGTGCAAAAGAGTACATTAACCTGGAAGAAACGCCCGAAGTAGTTCTTCGGCACAATGTTTATTCGTTTACTGTTGAATTTGCCGCACTTGAATTTACAAACCCGCAAAAAAGCAGTTATGCTTATCAAATGGCAGGAATTTCTGATGAATGGATTAATATCGGAAACCGGAAGTTTGTTCCGTTTTTTGGCCTTCAACCGGGAGAATATGTTTTCAAAGTTAAAGGTTCTAACAACGACGGTGTTTGGAATGACAGGGAAATTTCGGTTAAAATTGTTATCCTTCCTCCCTGGTGGAGAAGTATTTATGCATATTTTGCATATTTCATTCTGATTGTACTCTCTGTTTTTTCGTACATAAAAATGCGGGTGCGAAAACTGAAGCACGACAAAAAAATACTGGAGCAAAAGGTTTTGGAACGCACCAAACAAATTGAAGAACAGAACCGGTTAATTGTTTCACAAAATCAGGAACTCAACGAACTGAATCATACAAAAGACAAGCTTTTTTCGATTATCGGGCATGACCTTGGAAACCAGTTTAATATCATTCTTGGTTTTCTGGAAGTACTGGTTTCCGATTTTAAAAAACTGGATGCCGGAAAGGTGGAATATCATTTAAACAACATCAGGAAATTGGCCAAACATGCTTATGAATTACTCGAAAACCTGCTGACCTGGTCGAAGATGCAGGCCAAAATGATGACATTTAACCCGGTGGATTTCGATGTTTCTTTAAAAATCACCGAATCAATTGAAATGTTTGAAGCCGCCGCTGCCAAAAAAAACATCAAAATTGACTTGGCCTTAACCGAACAAATCAGGATTAATGCCGATCTGAATATGTTTGAAACCGTTTTCAGAAATCTGGTTGGTAATGCCATAAAATTTACGAACGAAAACGGGACCATCTCAATATCAGCTAACCGGGAGAAGAGTTATTGCAAAATTTCAGTAAAAGATGACGGTGTTGGGATTTCAGAAGAAAACATCGCGAAAATTTTCAGAATCGACAGCAAACATAAAACCCCCGGAACCATGGGAGAAAAAGGCACCGGACTGGGTTTGATTCTTTGCAAGGAATTTGTTGAAAAACATGGCGGCCAGATTACCGTAAAAAGCGAGATTGGAAAAGGCAGTGAGTTTAGTTTTACGCTGCCATTGAATAACGGGTTAACAACTTAAAACAGTTCTGCCGGGTTGAGCCGAAGATTTTATTCAATATGTAACAGTTTGAATATGTGATATCCCAGTGATGTTTAAACATTTTACTCAATATGCTGAGTATTTTTACTAAATATGTTGAGTAAAATGCAAAAATTTCTTTTTCAATTCCTTATCAACCCAAAATTTGAGATAGCATACAAAGGAAAAACTTCAATATTTGCATATTTTGAGAATGGTTCCAGTGCGCAA
>JBBIVS010000300.1:0-5224 GCA_037439605.1 Draconibacterium sp.
GTATAAATGGGTAATCCGGGAGTTACCGGGTAAAACCCCATCGACGAAAAAACCACGAAAGCGCTCATTCCACCACCATCTTCATCGCCGGGAATGCCGAAAATATTGTCTTTAAACCAAACATCGAGCAGAAAACGGATTCGTTTTTGGGTTTTCCAGGGTTCGCCAGAAAAGTTGTACAAATACGGAATATGAAAGCTGGGTTCGTTGCCCATTGAGAACTGGCCTACATTACCTGTTGCATCGGGGAATTTGGCCCAGAATGCATAGCGGCTCCTGCCCAATGGTTCGCGGAAAAGCTGGTCGAGTGTTTTGCCGAATTCTTCGCGCCCGCCCATCAATCCAATTAATCCGTGAATATCGTGCTGAACATTCCACTGGTAGATGTAAGCGTTGTTTTCATCGTAATAGTCGCGCCCGCCGGGGCATCCGTCATATTTCGGGTCAATGTCGAGCCATCCCCCTTTTTCATTTTTAGGCCACATCAGTTTGGTTTCTGAGCAATATAAATTCCGGTAGTTGGCGGCCTGCTGATTAAAATATTTGTAATCTTCCTCCTTGCCCAATTCTTTGGCCATTTGCCCCAGCGCCCAGTCGTCGTAACTGTGGGCTAATGTAATGGCCACGCTCTGTCGCTTTTCAAATCCATGCACTTCAGGGTAAGTTTCGGTTTCGCCGGGAGCCAGCGCGGGGAAAAATCCCTTTTCACGGTAAAAAATATCGAGGGGTGTTTTTGGTCCGTTTCGCCAGGGAAGCATTGTGGCGTCGGTGGCGTTTTTCTTTATTCCTTCGTACGCTTTCTGAATGTCATAATCGCGCAGGTTTTTCCGGTAAGCATCCAGAAAAACGATGGTAGAATGAAATCCATGCATGGCGGGATTATCCATAAAAAGCAACGGAAACTGCGGCATCCAGCCACTCTGTTCGTACATTTTTACATATGAATTCAGCATATCGTTTTGCTTTTTTGTATCGATAATCATCCGCAACGGATGGTGTGCCAGGTAGGTATCCCACACCCAGTCATCAACATAAAACGGGCGGTCGGATACGTGAACCTGGTGGTCGTAGGCGCTGTAATATTTGCCGTCTTCGCTGATGTCAACCATGCGTTCATAACAACGGTAAAGGGAGGTGTAAAAACTGCGTTTCTGAGCTTCGGTTCCGCCTTTTACCTCTATTTTGCCCAATGCAGCTTCCCAGGTTGTTTTTCCGTTATCGGTCATTTTTTCAAAATCCCAATCCTGAATTTCGTTACGCAGGTTTTTCTCAGCCTGTTCGGCGCTGATAAACGAAATGCCATATATAAATTGAATTACCCCTTTTTTATCCTTTGAAAAATCGAACCATGCAACAGGTTTTCCCACAGGCTGTTCTGGCGAACCATTTTCTTCAATCAAAACTCCCGGTTCAGAATCGAAAACCCCAAAAACATACGCTTTCATTCCTGAAAATTCTTCTGTACCTGTAAAAGTATTGTTCGAAACGGGTTTCCATTTGCCAATATTTACCAGGTTAAATCGGAGCCTTTTTTCTGCTTTTTCAGGAAAAGTAAAACGAAAGAATCCACACTTATTTCCCGGAGTAAATTCAGTGGTAATTTCCTCTTCAATCAGATAAGTGGAATAATAAAATGGCCTTGTCACTTCCAGTTGGTGGTCGTATGTCTGTCGTTTTTTCCAGGTTTGGTTATCGGGGTTGCCGGTTCCCGGCAAAACACCAAACAGCACGCCGTTGCGGTGCGAAGCAATGGTAAGTGGGAAAAAACTAATCTGGTCGTCGATATAATCAGCCCGCACAGGGTGCATCCTGATTGACTGGTTGGGCAATTGCGCTGTTGGCCTTGTGGGTTGCAGCAAAATTCCTACATTCCCAATAGTCGGGTCAACGTATTGGGTGAGCGATTCGGGTTGTTCTTTGGTTTGGCAACCGGCTAAAAGTAGAACTACAATTGTGAAAAGGATGACAAACTTGTTCATATTTCATGTTTATTAATTCTTCAATTTGCAAACAATCATTTCGTGAATTCCTTAGATGCCAGAGGTATCAAATGTTTATAGAAAATTGAATTAAATCTCAGTACGACCCCGGATGGGGTCGAATTCCGAATACTTTTGAAATATCTGTAAACATGCAAACCCTCCGGGTTTTTAAAATTGGTCATATTTCTTAAATACCTGATTCAATTATTTAACTGTTACTATTTCCTTAATCCTTTTTTCTCCAGCAATGGAATCAAAGTTTCAGGTTCATCGGTTTGGATGATGTTCGCCTCATATTTAATCAGGTTTTGAAGTGCCTGTTCTGCTTTTCCATTTCTGATTAAATCGTCAGGTTCGCCAAGCGCGTTTATCCAAATCCGGGCATTTTTACCTTTTATCAGCGAGGTAAGTTCGGGCGTGTAAAACGATTCGTCGATGTGGATGACTTCGGCGGAAAAAACTTTCAGTGCCGAGTCGGCCATTTGATAACTGTACGCCCGAGGCATCAGCAACGCTTCGGGCATGAGCGATATTACCTCTTTTAGTGCATCGTAATCATTGTCGAAAAAACAAACCTGGTGCGCAGTGCCGGTTTTTTTAATGACATCTGCCACCGGTTTCAGGTTGCTGGTTTTTATATCAATATCGACCATCGCTTTTCCTTTAACCAGGTTCAACGTTTCTTCCAAAGTAGCCAGCCGTTCATTGGTCAAAGTGCCGTCGGGCATTTTGAGCCTGAATTTCTGCAACTCGGCCCAGGTATATTTTTCAGGGTCACCGGTTCCGTTGGTGGTGCGGTCAATTTTACCGTCGTGGTTTAAAACCACAACGCTGTCGGTCCACTTTTACATCGAGTTCAATAATATCAACACCAAGGTTGAGCTCATTTTGAATGGCTGAAAGTGAATTTTCCACAAATCCGTTGTGAGCTGCCCTATGTGCTGCAACCATTACATATTCTGAATTGGCATCATGAAATTCCTTCAGGATTTTATCAACGGGTTGCCCGGCCTGAGACGAAAACAGAAACAGCACCAGAACAGCTTTTATCAGAGCATGTTTTGTTTTTATCATTTTGTCCAAAGTCTTATTCAGAAATTATAAAGTTTTTTTCACTCTTATTTTTTGGCTTCAAACCGCTGCATAATTTCCCGCCAGGTCGTGATTTCAATATCATTGTCTTTAAAGAATTGCAGAATCACCGGGTCTGAAAACATTTCGGCTTCCCAGATTCTTTGCTGCCAAGAGCCCGTGATGCTTTTCAGGTTGTCGGTCGCGATTGACGGATGAAAAATAATTTCTGTCAGCCCCGGTTTCAGCGATTTGACCAGTATCATAAAATTGGCCAGTTTATCAACATAACTTTTCCCGTCAGGCACACTCGTGAAATTGTCGAGTTTTGGCAGCGGATAACTTTCAAGGTAGCGGATCATTTCGTCGTTGATGGGATAACCAGCAGCCTTGTAATAGTCGGCAACTTCCTTATTTGAGAGGTCGATGGCATTGGCGGGGATGTTGTATTTCACGGCAGTTTCAAAAAACACTTTTGCAAATTCAGGCGAGCCGTAAAGTGTACCCATGTGCGTGTCGATGTGGGTTGGTTTATAACCCATTTTCATCATTTTGTCAATTTGCGCCTGAATTTCGGTTTCCACTTCTTTTGGGGTTGCATTCTGAACCACTTCCTGAACACTTCGCCACATTTTACCTTCTTTGTCAATCAAACCCGGAACTTTGGCAGGGTCGGTGAGTGTTGCCCAACGGTAGTTTTTCCATTCGCTGGTTAAAGTGAGGTGGACACCAACATCGGCATTTGGGTGCTTTTTTGCCCATTCAACCATTTCTTCGGCATTCGGGCAGGGCATCATCACCGCCGCCGATTGTAAATGATTTTTCAGCGAATAACTCCAAACCGCAATATTTGCTTCCTCGCACATTCCGGCATCATCGGAATGCAACAGTATTATCTTTTTCCCCTTGGGGAAACCTAATTTTTCGGCGTTGTTAACTTTTTCCTGTGCTGAAATGGTTTCGGATGTCAAACCAAAAACTAACGCCAGTAATGAAAGAATTGATATTGTTTTCATATCTATCATTAATTTTGAAATTGATTTTTATTTTAAAGAGTTTTTTACAAGTTAAAATTGTCATTTTCGACTCCAATCAACCGGAAACGGCCATGCCCAAAGGCCAACGCCCAAATCGACAGATTGCAGTTCCGGATTATTGTATTTTATTCGGATAAGTTCATTTGAATTATTTTGTGCAAAACCAAACATGAACAACAGCATGGGGAAGATTGTCAAAAATTTTCTCATTATGCTTTATTTTAAAATAGCCACCAAGATACAAAAGCACAAAGATGCACAAAGGATTTATTTTTGATTCTTAGTGTTTTAGTGACTTTGTGGCAAAAAAATCAGTTGTCAGTTTGATTATATTTGTTCCATTTCCCGTAATAACCAAATTCATTGTTTTGGCCATTCACCCTTTACTATTGCTTTTGTTGTAAGTTTTGAAGGATCAACCACCACATGCTTAATGAGTCTCCGGTTCCAGGTGTAAGTAATGTGAACCATTCCGTCGCTGGTTTGAATTACAGCCGGATACGAATATTCGCCATCTTTATCGGGGTCGTTTTCAAGCAAAATTGCAGCTTTCCAGTTAATTCCGTCTTCTGAAACTGCCATGTTTAAAATATTTCTGTCTCCCCATGTTTCGCTTGGTTTGATGTGATTGTAAACCAAAACATGCCTTCCGTCTTTCAATGTAAAGGCATCGGTGCCTGAATTTGGGTTGGGCAAATCTGTTGCCTCAAGGTTACTCCAGCTTTTTCCATTGTCGGTTGACCAGGCAGAAAGAATGAATTTGTTTTTACTGCGGCACAAAATCTGAAGTTTTCCTCCCGGATGTTTTAAAATGCTGGGTTGAATGGCTGATAGTTTTTTCCCGTCGTTTATTGCTTCAGTGCGCTCCCAGGTTAATCCCCGGTCGGGCGTAAATTCCATGTGAACACGCCAGCCATTGTCTTCAGAACTGGTTGGGCAAATCAGTTCTCCGTTTGGTAATAATTCGGGTTTATTTTTAATTGGGCCAGCAATTCCTTCGGGCAGGCGTACCGGTCGCGACCATGCCGAGCACGACCACCATCACCGTCCCGCTGATCCAGGAGCTCCTACGTCCGTTCAGCCTCATCGTCCCCCTCCTAGACATGCTCTCCCTCTCGTTCCGGTGTACGGATG
>JBBIVS010000301.1:0-5208 GCA_037439605.1 Draconibacterium sp.
GGTTAATCGAAAGTTTGAGGATTAGGAACGAGATAGTTAGAAAAATAAATCCCGGTTTTGCTGCCGAACAGGATAAACTGTTAAAAGATTATGCGCGGAGAAGGGAAGAAATGCGGCGGGAAATATTGGGGTTTGCCGATAAAAAAAGCGAAACAAAATATTTAAGCGAAACGGAGAAAGCCAACAAAGAGAGCGAACTTTTACAAACTAAAGAACAACAAGAGTTCTGGGAAAGGGAGGCTGAACGAAGAAGAATTTTAGAGGAAAAACACAGGAAAGATATAGAAGAAATGATGAAGAAAAAGCCTCTTTAGTTACGGTCAGATTTTAGCAATTTCAATCAATCAAAATCAATCTCCACCAGTCTCAATTAATCACCTCAATAACTTCCAGTTTATCGCATACCCTGCCATAAAAACTGCGGTAAATATTGTGCCAGTAACTGAAAACGAATTCCAGCCAATCCAGATTACCGGGAGAAACAACAGGATGATTTGCGCAAAGAAATAAATAATAAAACCGTCCTTGTGCAATTTCCACATTCTGATTGCACCAATCAGTGAAAGCGCCGAAAGCGCCATGAACAAAGTAAAATAAAATGGCGAAATTGCATCAACTGAATGCCAGTTTGAATATTTGATAATGAAATCAGATGCTTTTTCAAAAAACAGCGCTGCCAAAAAATAGATGATAAAGGAAGCTGTACTTCCGATAAATGTTAAAATGCAAAGTGCACTCAAAAAACTGGTGCGGGTGGTTTTGTTTTCATTCATTTCACATCATCATTTAAAACATGCAGTAGTTCAATCGTTACAAAAATAGTTTGATTTATTGGGATTTTTAAAGTTGAGATTTTTTTGTTTTTTGAATTTCGTTTTTTGGGTTTTACAGCCGGTCTAAAAATCATCGGTTTGATTAACTTTCCAAACCGATAAGTTTAATAACTAAAAAATTGATGTCGTTTAGTCGCAACCGATTAATCCTTATATTTGTTCCTTATTCAAAAAAATATGTCAGACAAACCATTTATTTTAGTTACCAACGACGACGGAATTCACGCCGGCGGATTGCGCGAGTTGGTTGAAGTGATGCAGTTTTTTGGCGATGTCGTTGTTATTTCGTCTGAAGTTTCGATGTCGGGAAAATCGTGCGCAATTACAGTTGACCAGCCTTTGAGGGCCATTCCGGTAGAAAAAAATCATGGAATTCCCACCTACAAATGCAATGGAACACCGGTTGATGCCGTAAAACTCAGTTTTAACAGTTTGTTCGACCGTAAACCCGATTATGTGGTTTCGGGTATCAATCACGGCAGTAATTCGTCGATAAGCGTGATTTACAGCGGAACAATGGGCGCTGCCATTGAAGGCAGCCTGCACGGAGTTCCTTCATTAGGTTTTTCGCTCGACGATTACAGCAGCGATGCCGATTTTTCGAAAGCTAAAATTATAGTTGCCAAGGTTTTTCAGAGTGTGCTGGAAAATGGCCTGGCGCCTTTTACGTGCCTTAACGTGAACATTCCGAAAGGAAAACCAAAAGGAATTAAAGTTTGCCGGCAGGCACATGGAAAATGGGTTGAGGAATTTGAGAAACGCATTGACCCGCATGGCAGGGATTACCACTGGCTTTCAGGTTACTTTAAAAATTTCGAACTCGATTCAACCGAAACCGACATATATGCGCTCGAAAACGATTTTGCATCAGTTGTTCCCGTAACCGTTGACATGACCTGTTATAAAACACTGGCCGAAATTCAAAACTGGAAATTTTAATGCAGCGCCGGAGAACAAATAAATTCGATAATGTTGGTATTGGTTTTTTAATCGGTTTTTTGTTGCCGATCCTTATATTTATCGTCGTTTACCTAATTGGAAATAATGATGTTACCCTTGCGGAATATACTTACGGATTAATGAAATTAAAATCGCTGATTAAACTTGGCAGTTTGTGTGTTTTTGTTAACAGTGCTGTTTTCATGGGTTTACTGCAACTGAAGTTTGAAAAAACAGCCCGCGGCATATTAGGGGCAACAATCATTTATGCGTTTGTTGTTTTATTCTCACAGGCATTTTAAAAATCAGAAATGAAGTATTATTTGGTTGCAGGCGAGGCTTCTGGCGATTTACACGGATCCAATTTAATGAAGGAACTCAAACTTGCTGATGCCAATGCTGAATTTAGGTTTTTTGGCGGCGATTTAATGCAAGCAGTTGGCGGAAAACTTGTCAAACATTACCGCGAAATGGCTTTTATGGGTTTGGTTAATGTTGTTTTAAACCTGAAAACCATCAACCGGAACATGAAATTTTGCAAAACCGATTTGCTTCAATTCAATCCTGATGTTTTAATCCTGATTGATTATCCCGGTTTTAACCTTCGTATTGCCGAATTTGCCAAACAAAACAACATCAAAGTTTTCTACTACATTTCCCCCAAAATATGGGCGTGGAAAGAATATCGGGTTAATAAAATAAAACGGTTGGTTGACCGGATGTTCACCATTTTTCCGTTTGAGACTGAATTTTACAGAAAACACAATTTCGAAGTTGATTATGTTGGTAACCCAACTTTGGATTCGATAGCGGAATTCAGAAAAAAAGCCCTTTCAAGGAAAGAGTTTTTCGAAAAGAATGGACTTGACAATCGCCCGGTTGTAGCGCTGCTGGCTGGGAGCAGGGTTCACGAAGTAAAATTCCTTTTGCCGCTGATGTTGGAAATGGCTGAACAGTTTAAAGATTTTCAGTTTTTAATAGCTGGGGTAAATACCATCAGTTTTGAAGTTTACAATAAAATTATTCATGATAAACCGGTAAAACTGATTTTCGGACAAACCTATGATATTCTGAATAATGCCCACACCGCGCTGGTTGCATCAGGAACAGCAACACTTGAAACAGCGTTGTTTGACGTTCCGCAAACTGTAATTTATAAAATGGAGGGCGGCTGGCTGATAGATGTAATTTTTCGAAATTTTGTACTGAAATCCATTGCAGCTTCCTTACCCAGTATCATTATGAATAAGGTTATTATCAAAGAGTTCATTCAGATGAAAATGACATTTGCTAATGTTAAGGCCGAAATGGAAAAACTCTTGTATGATGAAAATTATCGTAAAAAAATATTGAATGATTACCGGCATTTAAAAGAAATATTGGGCGAAACCGGCAGTTCGAAAAGGGCAGCGCAGAGAATGGTTCGGCTTTTAAATGCCTGAATTGAAAGCGAGTCAGTTGTTTGGTGAAAGTTTTAATTATATCGGGCTCCACCAATATACTTTATTATATGAAAATCATTGATTTATAAAAATTTAAGGTTTTCTGTTTGTTTATTGTAATAATAGTTTACCTTTGGCACGTTAAAAAATTGACAGTGATTTGGTTGCGACCTGTTTCTGTCTAGTTTTAGCAGATGGTCTTTTTTTAGTGATTTTTTCGAGACGGTCGGATAGTTCTGCTTTCTTGTTTTATCCAGGGTATTTATTTGTAAATCAGGGTTTACTAATTTTGGAATATACGTAAAACCTTGAAATATAAACGGCGTTAGTTGTACTGTTTGTATTTGAAAAAATCGAAGGTATTAATTTTTAAAAAGGAACAAATGAACATTTATGTTGGAAATCTTCCGTTCAATTTAGGCGAGGAAGATTTAAAAGAGATTTTTGAAGAGTACGGCGAAGTGGGTGAAACCAAAATTATTTCTGATAAATTTTCAGGAAGAAGCAAAGGTTTTGGATTCGTTGAAATGGCAAACGATGGTGAAGCAACCAAAGCCATTAAAGAACTAAACAATGCTGAAATCAGCGGACGTAACATCAAAGTAAACGAATCGAAACCGAAACCGGCCGAAAGTCGCGGTGGTGGTCACGATCGTCGCGGCGGTGGCGGAGGCTATCAGCGCAGAGAACGTTACTAACAATGAAAGGCACCGTAAAATGGTACGATGCAGTTAAAGGATTTGGTTTTATCCAGTCTGAAGATAACAAGGATTTGTTTGTGCATCGTTCCGGGGTAAAAGACAATGTCTTTTCGTTGGAAGCAGGACAGTCGGTTGAATTTGAAATCAAGGAAAACGATAAAGGTCCGGTAGCAATCAATGTTGAAGTGATTTAACAAAGCAATAAATGAAAAAAGGATTCTGTGAAAACAGAATCCTTTTTTTTATGGCATTTAGCCAGAGTGGTAATCACCATGTTTTACTTTGCTGAAAAACAATACAACGATTTAAATCCCCTCAAAATCAGTTCGTCGCCACCAATTACCGGCGAAGCATGAAAATTATCCTCAATTGCATTCGATGCAAGTACTTCAAAGGTTTCACCGGCTTTTATTACCAGGCATATTTTATCGGCAACAATATACAACCGGTCATCAACCCCGGTTGGCGAAGAAAAAATGGCATTTATCCCTTCCAGCTTTTGTTTAGTGTAGAAAACTTTACCGGTTTTTGCATCCAGACACGAAAGGTAGCCGTTGTTCACCCTCAGAAAGTAAAGTTTTCCATTCATTAAAACCGGATTGGGCGTGTACGGCGTGTCTTCGGCATAAGTCCATAAAATGGCGTCTGTTCCGGTAATATCTCCTTTTGCTTTCGCCAGATCGATGGCCTGCAATGCACTACCGCGAAAGCCGCTCATTACGTATAAAATTCCATCGGCAAAAACCGGATTTGGAATTACATTACGGGTTAGCCCGGTGCTTGTCCAAATAACTTCTCCCGTTTCAAAATCGTAACTTCTAATCTGGGTGGTTGCGCTTGTAATAACCTGTGGTTTTCCATTTACTTCAACCACAAACGGTGTTGACCAGGAGGTGCGTTCATCGCGTTCTTTTTTCCAAACATCTTTTCCTGTTTTTTTATCGATGGCATATAAAAACGATTTTCCCTCGTGATCCCATTGAATGAAGATTTTATCCTTATACAAATAAGGTGATTCGCCTTCGCCAAAACTCATGTGTTTCTGAAGTTGTCCGAAATCGCGTTCCCAAATCACTTTCCCCGAGAAATCGAGGCAAAACAGACCGCGTGAACCAAAATAAGCATAGATAAATTCACCGTCGGTACAAGGTGAATTCGATGCCCAGCTTCCCAGTTCGTGGGTGCTTTCCTGCGGCAATTCGCGGGCTACCGTGGTTTGCCATTCAATTTTTCCTGTTTCCCGGTTTACGAGAATTACCCGGTATTCATGAACGGCATCGGTTTTTGTTCCCG
>JBBIVS010000302.1:0-301 GCA_037439605.1 Draconibacterium sp.
CAGTGAAAACCGGTATTTCCCTGGCCAGGTTTGATACCCCGAAATTTTAATTAACAGTTACCTGAGAAACTCCTGATTTCCCTTTTTTTGTAGTAATCAGTATTACTCCATTTGCACCGCGCGAACCGTAAATTGCAGTTGCAGAAGCATCTTTCAAAACGTCCATCGATTCAATGTCATCGGGATTAAGAAAGTTTAACTGACTTGTGCCTGCGCCGGTCCCGTCAATCCCGATGGGAAATCCGTCAATAACAAACAGAGGGCCTGACCCCTGGCGGATACTGCCTTGTCCGCGGATGGT
>JBBIVS010000302.1:352-5177 GCA_037439605.1 Draconibacterium sp.
CAACTTTTCCCTGCAATAATTGACCCGGTGAATTGATTACTCCTTTGTTGAAATTCTCAGCCTGCACCGAACCAACCGCACCTGTGACGTCTCTTTTTTTCTGAGTACCATAACCAACGGCAACAACCTCTCCCAACCCAATAGTTTCTTCTTGTAAAGTTATGCTGAAAACGGTGTTTCCTGCTATTGGAATTTCCTGTGATTTCATTCCCACAAAAGAAAAAACCAGTGTTTGTGCATCGGCTGGAATTTCGAGTGTAAATTCACCGCTCATTCCGGTGGTTATCCCAACAGTTGTACCTTTAACAACAACAGAAACACCCGGAATTGCTTGTCCGTCAGGACCGGTTACCGTACCCGAAATTTGCTTCTTTTGCTGTTGAGCTGACATTACGCCATTTTCGGTTGATTTCTCTCCGGACACCGGCTGATTTGAATTGGCCAGCGCCCCGCTAATTGCTATCAATGAAATGATAACAACAATTTTCATTTTTCGAAAAAGCAAATAATTGCTTTTCCAAAGTGAAGGACTCCTCATTCTCAATTTTTTCATAAGACTTAATTTTTACGTTAATTAAAAAATATTTGTTTTTCTCATTTATTCACATTTTGAAATGTGTTAACCAGTTTAAAATCAATTTTTTGATTACTGATTCCGTTTCAATGATATTTATCCATTCTTCTTTCTTTCATATTTTATTCATTTTAGTATTAATTATTTTTGTTGAAATCTGTCGTTAAAAATTTTTGCAATTCCATTAATTCATCCACTCCAATTAGTCCAACTCCGGCATTTTTTAACTCTGTCCAAACCGCTGTTCTTTGTATGGCAGTTCTGTTGGGTGTATTCCAGAAACGGAGGATATACCCCTGTTTTCTTGCTTTTTCTGCATAATTTTTAAGCTTGATTTTTTCTTCTGCAGGCATTTTCCCAGTGCCATCCCAAGTAAAATATTTGGCCCAGTTATCGCTTACCACGGGCATTAAAACCGGTGAAATTCCTGAATCAATATTTTCCATTCGTCCGTCGAAACCGGCATAACGGATGGTTTGCGATTGCATAAATTCAATAGGTCGATTACCAGAAACCACCACCATTATACTTCCCTGTTTCTTTTTGCCATTTTCAAAAGAAGTTAATTGACTTTTATATTCTGTTAAGATTCGATGAAGGTTTTGATACGTTTTTAATCCATCGTCTTTAATATCAATAAACACAATAATCTCTTCACCGTTTCCGTAAACCGAACCGTTATTTTTAAGGATTTGACTTTTAAGCGGTTCGAGATAAAGTTGACAAAGTGTTCGTCCGGGTTTAATCTGGTCGAAATCGTGTGCCACAAAAAGCGAATCGCCAACCGAATAAACATCGGCTTCAATACTTTTCAATTTACAATCCAACGCATCAAAAAGAGGCCGTTCGTGTTCGTAATCGTTGTGGGAGTGTGCCGGCAAAATCTGAATCTTTTCTTTGTTTACACTGAAGTAATTCAAATAAGAAATTTGATGAATATTGTAACCACAGGCAATAATTTCCAACTTACCGTTGCTGTTAATTACCGCGCCTGCACCGGCTTTAAAACTGACTTCCTTTTCAGTATTGAATGTTTTGGATGCAATTTTTGTGATGCTGAATTTTCCTTCTCCATCATATTTTAGCTTGAATAAATCTGCAACATTCTCATTTTTATTGTTTTGCCCGAGACCAACCAAATACAATTCATCGTTGTTAAACGAAAACAAATTGATATTTTGATAGGGAAGCCATTTGTCATCAATCCAGTTTTCCTTTGAAATGGATTCGGAATTTACTGAATGGAAAAATTCAAAATGTCCTTTTGGAAATTCAGCGGATTTGCACGAATAGAAATCGATATTTTTGGTATCCCAGTCACCAACCGCCAAAATGATTTTATCATCGTATTTAGTCATTCCCACACAACCAGCAGTGGATCTCAAAGGTTTTCCTTCCCTTTCGATAATTGCAATTGGTTCTGCTGAAGGATTTTCCGGATTTGAAATGTCATAAATGCAAACTTTCGCTTTGTCTTTTGCATCGTTGTCTTCAATTCCAACAGCCATGTAATTCTGAAACATCTGAAATCCACCGGCATGTTTAAATGGTTTATCCATCAGTTTGTTAACCGATATCACCTCGTTCCTATCTACCTGTTTTACAACCGCGGAATAAGAATATGAATCTGAACTTCCGGATAAAATGAAATACTTTCCTTCGTTGGTTTCAATGGTCTGAATTCCCTGTAAATGTCCACCGGAATTATTGATATTGAGCGTGTTTGAGAAACTGATAATTTCAGGTTTGGAATCCAGAATCTTAAAGTCAGTTATCAGTGAATTTTCTGAAAGTACCTGTCCGAAACTGGTGATACAAAGGGTAAGAAACAGCGCAGTAATAACGAAATTCGGGATTAATAAACTTATTACAAGTTTCGGGTAAACTTTTATTAATTGAGAATTTCTCCTGCTGCTTTTCATGGTTAAGTTATTAAGATGTTAATATCTCGCTTATTTTTACGGGGCGGCCTTCAGCAACCGATTTTTTTGCGGCCAGTCCAATGGCAATCGACTGAAGTCCATCGTTTCCGTCAACCGGCATTTTGCCTTCAAAAACCAGTGCATCAATAAATTCCCTGATTTCCTGATTGTATGAGGCATCGTATCTTTCGAGGAAAAAGTGAAGGGGCAAATCGCCGGAAACACCCTTTTCTGTATATAGTTTGTGATTGTTTGGGAAATTATTTCCGGCCTGTGCCATTCCTTTGCTTCCAAAAACTTCGAGACGCTGGTCGTAACCGTAAACCGCTTTCCGGCAATTATCAATAACTGCCATTGTATCGTCTTCGAAAGTGAGTGTGATTATTGCAGTGTCAACATCGCCGGCTTCTCCGATTTCAGGATCGACTTTTACTGTTGCCTTTGCATAAACCTCTTTAACCTGTTTCCCTGAAATGTAGCGTGCCATATCAAAATCATGAATGGTCATATCGAGGAACATTCCACCTGAAACTTTAATATAGGAAACCGGTGGCGGCCCGGGATCGCGGCTTGTAATTTTTATGATTTGCGGATCGCCAACAGCATCGTTAATAACGAGTTGCCTGATTTTTTTGAATTCTGGATCGAAACGTCGGTTAAAACCGAGCATCAGTTTTACGCCACATTCTTCAACAATTGTCAGAACTTCGATTACCTTGTCGAGAGAAAGATCGAGTGGTTTTTCGCAAAAAATCTGTTTTCCGGTTTTGGCGGCTTTTACAACATAATCAGCGTGTGTGTCTGTCGGCGAGCAGATTACAACGGTATCAACGCCGGGAACAGCGAGTAATTCATCGAAATCTTTCACAAAAACCGGAACATTAAATTCGTTGGCAATTGCTTTCGATTCGTCGAAAACATCCATTACTGCAACCACTTTTATCTCTGGAAAGTTTCGGCATAAATTCTTCAGGTGAATTTTTCCAATCCGGCCGAGGCCGGCAACTGCTACATTAATTTTTTTCATATTTATTTTATTTTATTCTTTTTGAACCACATAGGCACATTGGGCACAATAGAAATACTTTTTCTTCTAATGAGTTCTATGTGTCTATTGTGGTTTTTTTCATTTCATTCAGCATTTTAAAGTCCTAACGATTTAATGTATTGCCGGTTATGAGCCGCGCATTTTTTTGGCGATCCCATTCCGGGCAAAACATCCTGCTCAACCACAATCCAACCGTCATATCCTTTTTCATACAGAATGGATACAATCGATTTAAAATCAACATTTCCATTTCCAAGTTCGCAAAAAACACCTTCGGCTACAGATTTGAAGTAGTCGTAATTATTCTCGCGGGCAGCATATCCCACTTTCGGATCGAAATCCTTGAAATGTACATGCCAAATCCGGTTGTAATATTTTTTTAACGCTTCCACCGGATCGCCGCCGCCAAAAGCGTAATGTCCCATATCAAGGCATAATCCAAGCAAATCAGGATTAGTCAGTTCCATCAGTTTTGCCACTTCATCGGGAGTTTCTACATACCCGGCGCAATGATGATGAAAAACAGTCCGCATACCGTATTTTTCCTTTACTGCATTTGCAACTCTTTCTGCACCCTCCGCAAATGTTTTCCACTGGTTATCGTTCAAACCCATTTCAGGAGTGATTCGACCTGCATTTTTTGTACGTTCCTCAACGGACCCGTTTTCGTCAGCCAAAACAATAAATGCATTTTTATACCCCGCATTAAACATTAATCCTGCTGTTTTTAATGCAAGTTCAACACCTGCAGTGTGCGCTTCTTCCTTAGCTAAAGCAACCGGCACAAATGCTCCCAGCAACTGCAGTTTTTTCTCGTCGAGCACTTTATTCAACTCTTCAGAATTCGAAGGCATAAATCCCCAATCGCCGAGTTCGGTTCCGGCATAACCGGTTTCAACCATTTCTGAAAGTACCTGCTGATACCCAAGCGATTTTCCTTCCAGTTCAAATTCGAGGGCGCCCCACGAACAGGGCGCGTTTGCTATTTTTATCATATTTAATCGTTTTAGAATTTTCGTGACCATTCTTTTGGCCAGCGTTCAATTACCACTTTTGTTTGGGTGAAAAATTCGATGGCATGACGGCTTTGTCCGTGCAAATCACCAAAAAAGCTATTGTTCCACCCGCTGAAAGGGAATTGTGCCATGGGAGCGGCAACGCCTATGTTTATCCCAATGTTTCCGGCATGCGCCTGGCTTCGGAATGTGCGCGCATTTAGTCCGCTTGAAGTAAACAAACATGCCATATTTCCGTAGGTGTTGCTGTTTACAAAGCCAATTG
>JBBIVS010000303.1:0-5161 GCA_037439605.1 Draconibacterium sp.
TATGCAATAAGGGTTTCAGTGGTAATTCAAGCATTCTGCCCCGCTCAAACTTCGGTGTAGGTGGACAAGAAAGTAGCCCGCAATCCCTTACTGCATATAGCCTCAACCGTTAACCAAAACCAATCCTATTTCGAAACCACATAATACATTGCCGTTGTAAAAAAGTTCCTTGCCCACGGGATAGTCGAGATTAATCTGATTTGTTTACGGGGTTTCAGCCCGAATTTCGTTTGGTAATTGGGGTTGATAAAATAAAAAACCCGCTTTTCGGTTTTGTAGTTTTCATGATTTAAAATCCGCTCGAAACGTTCGATGGAAATTCCGGTTTCTTTTATTTCAAGCAGTCCTTTTATGGTTGCATCACTTTCGCCAAAAGCTTTCAAAATGAATGTATAAGTGCTTTGAGGGAAAAGGTGAAACCAGGGCATCACCGAAAGTATTCTGCTTTTGCAAATCTGCTGATGTCCGCCAAACGGGTTTTGCCACGGCGGGAATGCCAGAAAGAATTTACCATCTGTTTTTAGAAAACTTTTTACAAAACCCATAAATTTTTCCTGGTTCGGAATATGCTCAATAACGTCGCGCATGATGATAACATCATACTTTTTAACGGGGTTTACATTGTAAATGTCTTCGCAAATTAAGGTCAGGTTTTGCAGGTTTGGGTGGTCTTTGTAAAACTCTTTCGCAAGTTCAATGCGTCCGCACGAAATATCTATTCCAGTACACTGACAACCCAAATCAAGAAAAGGCTTTAAGTTTCCGGCCTCGCCACAGCCAATTTCAAGAACAGTGTTTTCGTTGTCGAATTTCACCAGATCAGCAATAAACGGAACCACAAATTTTTGAGTGGTCATCGCCTGTTCATCGAAATACCGGGGTTTGTTTTTATGGCGTTTCTGCATCAGGTTTATATGTTGGCAACGCGCCTTAAACTTGCAATATCGAGGAATTTTATTTTGCGGCCCTGCAATTCAATCAATCTGTCCTGTTTAAATTCCGAAAGCAGGCGAATTACCGACTCGGTTGCCGTACCCACCATATTGGCCAGTTCTTCGCGGGTAAGCGAAATCTGGAGTGTATTCTGGTTATCGAGCTCGAAATTTTCCTTGAGCAATAAAAGAACTTCGGCCAAACGTTCGCGAACAGTTTTTTGGGCGATATCGGTAATATAATCGTTGGCCTCGCGCAACTCGCGGCAAACAATCTGCAGCATATGGTGGGAGAACTGCCAGTTGTTCTGAATCAGGAAAAGCAAGGTTTGATAGGGAACATGACACAAAATGGCTTCGTCGATAACTTTTGCTGTGGTGCACGCCAATTCCTGGCTCAACAACGAGCGGTAAGCAATTATTTCACCCTTTTTGGCAAAACGGATGATTTGTTCTTTTCCGTCGATTCCGGTTTTAAAAATTTTTACTATCCCTCGTGTTACACAGTAAAAACCAGTTAAACGGCTGCCTTCGCGATAAATAATTGTTCCTTTTTTATACAGCGAACAGGTTTTGTCAAAATTCAAACGGCTGAATTCTTCTTCAGTCAGTTTATTAAAAAGTTGAAATCCACTTAAATTTGTTTCCTGGTCTGTCGGTCTTTTTATAATGCTTCTCATCATCGGGTTTTAAATATTAACGATAAACAAATTTCCTTTAATCTGCGTTTAAAGATACAATTTCATGTACAAATTGAAAACTATTCATTTAGATATTCAGATGTACTTATCTTGCGGTGCAAATTAAATGAAAACTATTTAAATACAATAAAACATGAAGCATATTGTGGATATGGCCTGGACCGATAAAGTTGCTTTCGAAGGCGACATGGACGGGCATAAAATAACTGTTGACGCGACTGAAGATACAGGAGGAAGCGATCTTGGACCACGTCCTAAAAAACTGATGTTAACCGCGCTTGCCGGTTGCACGGGTATCGATGTGATTATGATCCTGAAAAAAATGAAAGTTGTGCCGGAAGCATTTAATGTAATTGTTGAAGCCGACGTAACCGACGAACATCCGAAGCATTACACAAAAATGAAGGTGATATACCAGTTTAAAGGGAAGGATTTACCTATGGATAAACTTGAAAAAGCCGTTAAACTTTCGGAAACCACTTATTGCGGTGTAACCGCTGCGTACAAAAAGGCGATGGAAATGGAAACTGAAATCAGGATTGTGGATTGATTTTCGGAAAAGCATAAAAATTAAACTTGTTTATAAAAAGCGCCGGTTTTAAACAATCGGCGTTTCTGCTTTGTAATAATTGCATTATGAAAACAATAATACATAAAGCAGAAGACAGGGGATTTGCCAACCACGGTTGGTTAAAGGCGGCCCATTCATTTAGTTTTGGCAACTGGTACAATCCTGAAAAAATTCATTTCGGATTGCTGAGAGTTTTAAACGACGATATTGTTGCGCCGGCAAGGGGATTCGACCTGCACCCGCACAAAGACATGGAAATCATTACTATTCCGCTTTCGGGGGCGCTGCGCCATACCGACAATATGGGAAATGAAGGTGTAATAACTGCCGGGGAAGTGCAGGTGATGTCGGCAGGCAGCGGAGTGATGCACTCGGAATATAATGCATCGCAAACCGAAGATTTGAATCTTTTTCAAATCTGGATTTTTACCGACCGCAAAGGGCATCAACCGCGTTACGACCAGAAAAAGTTTGAAGAAAACGAAAGAAAAAACAAGTGGCAGTTACTTGTTTCGCCAGACAGCAGCGACGATTCGTTGTGGATTTACCAGAATGCCTATATTTCAATGATTGAATACAACCGGGTGAATCCCATGGTTTACAAACTGAAAGAAGAAGGTAACGGCATTTATTTTATGCTGGTTGACGGTGAAGCCGAAATCGCCGGAAACCATCTTCAGAAACGCGATGCAGTTGGTGTTTGGGACTTTTCAGGTGAACTGGAAATTAAATTCACAAAAAGCTCAAAATTGCTGGCTATTGAAGTTCCAATGAATTAATCCGGATGGCATCTTTTTACGGGATGCCAACCGTTTTTTAAAACTTTTTCATCATTCCTTCCCAAAACCATTGTATCCTTTTTATCGTAGTAAATTTTGTTAATTTTAATTTTCAAAATCAATTACTGCAATTATGTTGAAATCTGTAAATCCGGCCACCGGAAGAATTGTTGATACCTACGAAACACATTCAGATAAAGGAGTTGAAAAAATAATCAATGCAACCGACAAATCCTGGCAACAGTGGCGGACAACCTCATTTTCGCACAGGGCTAACTTCATGCAAAATATTTCATCCCTGTTAAGAACCAGAAAAGAGGAACTTGCCCGTTTAATGGCGCTCGAAATGGGAAAAGTACTGAAGGAAGGAATAGCAGAAATTGAAAAATGTGCCTGGGTTTGCGAATATTACGCCCAAAATGCCGAAAGTTTTCTGGAGAACGAAACCATTCAAACCGAAGCATTCCGCTCTTTTGTTTCGTATCAGCCGCTTGGGACAATTCTGGCGGTAATGCCCTGGAATTTTCCATTCTGGCAGGTATTCAGGTTTTTGGCGCCAACTTTAATGGCCGGAAATACAACGGTTTTAAAACATGCCAGCAATGTTCCGGGTTGTGCTAAGGCAATTGAAGAGCTGATTCGGGAAGCAGGATTCCCGGAAAATGTTTTCCGCACGTTATTGATTGGTAGTAAACAGGTGGAAAACGTGATTCGGCACCCGGCAATAAAAGCGGTGAGTTTAACAGGCAGCACTCCCGCAGGGAAAAGTGTTGCTGCTATTGCCGGCAGCGAGTTGAAAAAATGCGTTTTGGAACTGGGAGGCAGCGATCCATATATTATTTTAAAAGACGCTGATTTGACTGAAACAGCTAAAATTTGTGCGGCCAGTCGTTTGCTTAATGCCGGCCAGAGTTGCATTGCCGCCAAAAGGTTTATTGTTGTTGATAAAGTTTATACCGAATTTCTGGAATATTTTACCCACGAAATGAACCAGGCAGTTTTTGGTGACCCTTTTCTTCCCGAAACAACAATGGGGCCGCTGGCCAGAAAAGATTTACGCAACGAATTGCATCAACAGGTTGTAAATTCAGTGAAAATGGGTGCCGAAATTGTTTTGGGAGGCGAAATCCCCAACCGAAAAGGCGCATATTATCCGCCCACCATTCTTGAAAATGTAAAACCCGGAATGCCAGCGTATAACGAAGAGTTGTTTGGGCCTGTGGCTGCGGTTATCAGGGTGAAAGATGAGGCAGAAGCGTTAAAAGTAGCCAACGACACAGAATTTGGTTTGGGAGCGGCAGTTTTCACCCGCGATTTAAGGAATGGCGAAAATATCGCTGAAAAACTATTGAATGCAGGCTGCTGTTTTGTAAACGATTTTGTGAAATCCGATCCCCGTTTGCCTTTTGGCGGAATCAAAACCAGCGGTTTTGGTCGCGAGCTTTCAACACATGGAATCAAGGAATTTATGAATGTGAAAACGGTGGTTGTGAAATGATTCCTAAAAAAATATCATGGAATTCTGTTAGTTTTGTTGAAAATTATAAACAAACCTTATTTTTATTTTTTTTAACCTTAGTAGCCAAGTATTTACATAAAAAGACCAACTTTTTTACCTTATTGATGAAAATTGATTATAACAATTTATACACACATTTTGTATTCACCGTATTTGAAAGACAACGGAATATTCCCGAAAAGAACCGTGTCAGAATTGAAAAATACATAACCGGAATTGTCTCCCGAAATAATTCAAAACTTTACGCCATTTAGCCAATCCCGAACATGTTCATATTTTGGTTTCGCGTTCACCTGAAGTCAGTGAAGAAGAACTTGCTACGATAATTGCCGATAATTCAGAAAGATTTATAAATGAAAACCGGTTATCCACAGTTCCATTTCATTGGCAACAATCCGCATCGGCATTTTCTGTTTCCAAATCGCATGTTGATAAGGTTTGTAAATACATATCGAACCAACGAGAGCATCACAAAAAAGTTAGTTTTGCAGAGGAATATGAAAGATTTTTAAAATTTTACGAGAAATCTATTCAGGATAAGGTAAATAAGGGTGATGATGTCCCCTGATTCACGTGCTACTAAGGTGGAAAACGAAATAAGAATATTTAAAAATTTCTTAAAAAACCTTATTTTTCCTTAAATCCGCAGCTTAAAAATT
>JBBIVS010000304.1:0-5155 GCA_037439605.1 Draconibacterium sp.
CAACGTTCCGCCGTGACTTGCAAGACCGCCATGCCAAACCTTAAAAATCTCGGCCGGGTGTTGTGAATAATAGTCCCACCCGTAAAAGAAAACATGCCCCAAACGGGCTCCAACGATAGTTGCAATGATGATGTAAAAGAAAAGGCTGTCAATCCATTTCTGGCTGACATTTTCCGATTTCAACATTTTTTCAGCAATGTAATAACCAAGTAAAAATCCCGATGCGAAAAGAAATCCGTACCAGCGAACCGAAAACGGGCCGACCCGAAAAATTTCAGGATCCACATTCCAGTGAATAAAACCGATAATATCTGTCATTTGCTGTATTTTTTTGTTTTTATTTCTGTTTATAATTTTCTAGTTCCTCGTTTTCAGGGATTCTATTTAACAAAAATGAAGTTCGGACTCTAAAAATCCCCCTTTGATTCACCCTTTTACAAAGGGGGACAAGAACGCTGCCACTTGGTTATTTGGTACTCAGCTGTGAACCCGGAACTCTGAACACGAAACTAAACTTCCCCCCGCCCGTGGCACTGTTTATATTTTTTACCGCTTCCACAGGGGCAGGGTTCGTTGCGGCCAACGTGTTTTTCCACAACAACCGGCTGTGGTTTTGCACGCTCCTGGGTTTGCATGTTTGCCCCGGCCATCGGGTTATCGGCACCGGGCAGCTCCGATTTCTGCGTTTTATAACGGCTCATGTCGATTTTTTTACGCGCTTCAGCTTCGCGAACCTGGTCGGGACTTTGAATCGGAATATAGCCTTTCATCAAAGTTGAAACCACATCCTTATTTACTTTGGCAACCATCTGTTTAAACAGGTTGAACGACTCGAACTTGTAAATCAGCAGCGGGTCTTTTTGTTCGTATGTTGCATTTTGAACCGATTGTTTCAGGTCGTCCATTTCGCGCAACTCCTCTTTCCAAGCTTCGTCAATTGTGCGTAGCACAATTTGCTTCTGGTACGATTTAACAAGTTCTTTTCCCTTGTTGTTGTAAGCTTTTTCGAGGTTGCAAATGATTTGGTACACCCGCTTTCCATCCGAAATAGGAACTACAATATTATGGTAAACGTTTCCTTTGGTTTCATAAACATTTTTTATTACCGGGAATGCCTGTTTCGAAATGGCTTCTACTTTACGGTTGTAAGCGGCAATCATTTTATCGAAAATCAGGTTGATGATTTCTTCTGCATTCATTTTTTTGAAATCCTCCGCATTTACCGGCGATTCGAGCGAAAGCAAACGCAGCAGTTCCATATTGAAATCCTCGAAATTGTCGGAACCATGGTATTCGTTTACCAGTTCTTCCACCGAATCGTACATCATGTTTAGCAAATCAACTTCAAGACGTTCGCCAAAAAGGGCATGCCGGCGTTTTTTGTATATCACTTCGCGCTGCGAATTCATAACATCATCGTATTCCAATAATCTTTTGCGTATTCCGAAGTTGTTTTCCTCCACTTTTTTCTGTGCCCGCTCGATCGATTTCGAAATCATTGAATGCTGAATGACTTCGCCTTCTTTCAGACCGAGTTTATCCATAATTCCTGAAATTCGGCCGGAGCCAAACAAACGCATTAAATCGTCTTCAAGCGAAACATAAAACTGCGATGTTCCGGGGTCGCCCTGTCGTCCGGCACGTCCCCGCAACTGGCGGTCAACACGGCGCGAATCGTGGCGTTCGGTTCCGATAATAGCCAAACCCCCGGCCTTTCTAACTGCTTCGGTAAGTTTTATGTCTGTTCCACGGCCAGCCATGTTGGTGGCAATGGTTACTGTTCCGGTTTGCCCGGCTTCTGCAACAATTTCAGCCTCGCGTGCATGAAGTTTGGCATTTAATACATTGTGTTTAATGCCCTTTATTTTTAGCATACGGCTTAATAATTCCGATATTTCAACCGATGTCGTCCCTACCAATACCGGCCTGCCTGCCTGGTGAAGCGCTGTAATTTCGTCGATCACGGCATTGTATTTTTCGCGCTTGGTTTTGTAAACCAAATCTTCACGGTCTTTTCTGACTACGGGTCTGTTGGTTGGAATTACAACCACTTCGAGTTTGTAAATATCCCAGAATTCGCCGGCTTCGGTTTCTGCTGTACCCGTCATACCGGCAAGTTTGTGGTACATCCTGAAATAGTTCTGAAGTGTAATAGTGGCAAAAGTTTGGGTGGCGGCTTCAACTTTTACGTTTTCCTTGGCCTCGATTGCCTGGTGCAGCCCATCGGAATAACGACGTCCTTCCATGATGCGGCCGGTTTGTTCGTCAACAATTTTTATCTTGTTGTCGATAATCACATATTCCACATCTTTTTCGAACATGGTGTATGCTTTTAACAACTGGTTGATGGTGTGCACACGTTCCGATTTTACCGCGTAATCCTGAAGCAGTTTGTCCTTTGCTTCAAGCAAACTTTCGGGATCGAGCCCTGAATGTTCAAGATCGGCCATTTTACTTCCCATGTCGGGGAGTACAAAAAAGTCAGGATCCGACAAACCGCCCGAAATATATTCAATTCCTTTATCGGTAAGTTCAACCGAATTTTGTTTTTCTTCAATGATAAAATAGAGCGGGTCGGTTACAACGTGCATGTTTTTGTTGTTCTCCTGCATGTAAAAATTCTCAGTTTTTTGGAGAAGATCTTTCATGCCTAATTCGCTCAGGAATTTAATTATTGATTTGTTTTTAGGTAAACCTTTGTAAGCGCGAAGCAGCAATAACCCGCCTTCTTTTTTCTCGTCGGAAGTTTCGTTCTCTTTTGTAAGAAGTCTTTTTGCATCAATAAAAATCTGGTTCACAAGGTCGCGCTGTGCCCTGTAAATTTTATCGACATAACCTTTTAAATCTTCAAATTGCTGATTTTCGCCTTTTGGAACCGGGCCCGAAATAATTAACGGTGTACGCGCATCGTCAATCAACACCGAGTCAACTTCATCAACAATAGCATAGTGATGTTTTCGCTGAACCAAATCTTCGGGGTTGATAGACATGTTGTCGCGGAGGTAATCGAAACCGAATTCATTGTTTGTTCCGAAGGTGATGTCGGCATTGTACGCTTTCCGTCGGGCTTCGGAGTTGGGCTGGTGCTTGTCGATACAATCCACTGTAAGACCATGAAATTCGTAAATCGGGCCCATCCATTCGGCATCACGTTTCGAGAGGTAATCGTTCACTGTTACAATGTGTACTCCTCTACGGGTGAGCGCATTTAAAAACACAGGCAGGGTTGCAACGAGTGTTTTACCTTCGCCGGTTGCCATTTCGGCAATATTACCGCGGTGCAAAACAATACCGCCAATCAACTGAACATCATAGTGGACCATGTTCCAGACAATCTCGTTTCCGCCGGCCATCCACCTGTTTTTCCAAATGGCCTTATCACCGTTAATAATAATGCTGTTGCGTGCGGCAGCCAAATCACGGTCGTATTCGCGGGCAGTTACTTGCACATTCTCGTTTTCAACAAAACGGCGGGCTGTATCTTTTACGATGGCAAATGCAACCGGCAAAACTTCGTTTAAAACTTCTTCGAGTTTAGTATCGATTTGTGTTTCGAGTTTGTCGATTTTCTCGTAAATTTTTTCGCTTTCCTGAATATCGGCATCTTCAACAACAAGTTTGAGCCTGGCAATTTCATCTTCTTCAGGTTTTATGCGTTCGTCGATGATTTGTTTAATTTTATCCGACTCTTCCCTTAAACCATCATTCGAAAGCTTGGTAATCCTGTTGTATTCCTGCTTGATCTGTTCAATAAGGGGAGTTACTTCCTTTATATCTCTTTCCGATTTATTACCGAAAATTTTCCCTAATAAATTATTTATAAAAGCCATTTCAATAATTGTTTTCAATATGAATAAAACCAGCGCAAAGGTAATGATTTGTACAGCCTAAAAAAACTGTCGGTCTATTTTTCAGATATACCATTTCTTAAAAACAATTAACGCACCGATTTGATTGTTTTAAACAAAAAAACCTGCCGGTTGCCGCGGGCAGGTTTATTATGTGAAAAAATGATGATTTTTTGAATTAATCCATCGCATCAAGGAATGCATCGCGTTCTCTAAGGAATTCAGATAAACGTTCAATCGGATCTCGTGTAAGCGCTACCCTGCCCGAACGAGTAAATTGCATTACCTTAAACTGGTTTAATTCTTCGAACAACGCCTGTGTGTCCTCCTTGTACCCGGTTTTTTCGATTACTGTATATTCCCTTGTCATTTCGAGGATCCGTGCCCCAGCTTTACGCACCATTCGCTCGATGGTGTCGCTGTCGTAAAGCGCCGCTGTAGGTACCTTGTACAAAGCAGTTTCCTGGTAAATCATTTCTTCGTTGGTATGGTAAAAAGCCCTGATCACATCGATTAGTTTTTCGATTTGCGCCACTACCTTTTTAACCATGTCCTCTGTTGTGGATATTACTACAAGAAACTTGTAAATTCCTTCAATAGCTGATTCAGAAACGATAAGGCTGTCGATATTTATTTTTCTGCGTGTAAAAACAATGGTTATCCGGTTAAGCAAACCAATGTGGTTTTCTGAGAAAATGGTGATGTTGTATTCCCGTCTCATTATGTATGATTTTATTCTTAAAACTCTAAATTCTGAACTCTAAACTCTTACGGCTCCAGTATGATCTCCGACACCGATGCCCCTGTTGGAATCATCGGGAAAACGTTGTCTTCTTTTTCAATGGTCACTTCGAGCAAATAGGGGCCATCGTGATCAATCATTTTCTGAATCCCGGCATCGAGGTCATCGCGGACATCAACCCGGTGCCCGTCAATTCCAAACCCTTTGGCAATCATAATGAAATCGGGGTTTTGTAATTCGGTGAACGAATATCTTTTTTCAAAGAACAATTGCTGCCACTGGCGAACCATTCCAAGGAAATGGTTGTTGAGCAATACAATTTTCACCGGAAGTTTATTTTGGGCAATGGTACCGAGTTCCTGAATCGTCATTTGAAAACCACCATCGCCTATTACAGCTACCACTGTTCGGTCGGGCGCCCCCAATTGAGCGCCAAGGCTTGCAGGCAGGGCAAAACCCATTGTTCCCAATCCACCCGATGTTACGTTGCTTTTTGATTTACGGAATTTAAAATACCTCGATGCCACCATTTGATGCTGACCAACATCGCTGACCAAAATGGCTT
>JBBIVS010000305.1:0-5115 GCA_037439605.1 Draconibacterium sp.
TTGCTGAATTGTAAACTGGGGCAAAATTGATGGCCCTGCATAAAAATTATGTTTCATCATTTATCTATTTTCTAAAGGTTACTTTTTTTCAAATCGTTCAGCCAAACGACGATTATAATGGTTTCAAAGATAAAAACCTGAAACGATTCAAAAGTTGTTTTGAAGAATTATTTGAGGATTTCAACAAATATTTAAAAACATACGATTTAAAAACAGAAAGAAATGCCATCCGCTAACCGAATGGCATTCCGAGTAAATATTTCTGAAATATCTAAATAAACGGCACCCTCACAACTTCAGCAGGAATCGATTTATTGCGGATTTTTACAAAAACCTGAGTTCCAAAAGCCGAGTATTCTTTAGCAATGTAACCCATTCCTATTCCTTTGTTGAGTGTTGGCGACATGGTTCCCGAAGTTACCTGGCCAATCACATTTCCTTCTGAATTCAACAGTTCGTAACCGTGGCGCGGAATTCCGCGTTCGAGCAAAACAAAACCACGCAACTGCCGGGTAACTCCTTCGGTTTTTTGCATCATCAGAAACTCGCGGTCGATGAATTTGCGGCCATTATTGAATTTGGTAATCCAGCCCAAACCGGCTTCAATAGGCGAAGTGGTATCATCAATGTCGTTTCCGTAAAGGCAATAACCCATTTCAAGTCGCAAGGTGTCGCGCGCCGCCAAACCAATTGGTTTAATGCCAAACTCAGCGCCTGCTTCAAAAATGGCATTCCACAATGTTCCCGCCACCTCGTTCCTGAAATACAATTCGAAACCACCGGCGCCGGTATAACCTGTTGAAGAAATAATAACATCATCAACACCAGCCATTTTGCCGGTAACAAATGTGTAAAACTTAATCTCTGACAAATTAATGTCGGTAAGCTTTTGCAAAGTTGAAGTGGCCTTTGGCCCCTGCACTGCCAATTGGCTAATCCGGTCGGATGCATTTTCGAGTTCCGTGCCAAAATCGTTATTAATCACTAACCAGTTCCAGTCTTTTTCGATATTGGCTGCATTAACAACAAGCATAAATTTATTGGGTTCGTAATTATAAACGAGCAGGTCGTCAACAATTCCGCCTTTACCGTTGGGGAAACAAGTGTATTGCGCCTGCCCCGGTATTAATGAAGTAGGATCGTTTGATGTCAGTTTTTTCACCAAATCGAGTGCATTCGGGCCTTTCACCCAAAACTCGCCCATGTGCGAAACATCAAAAACCCCTACCGCGTTGCGTACAGTGTTGTGTTCATCAAGAATCCCACTGTATTCGATTGGCATTTCATAACCGGCAAACTCTAGCATCCTGGCGGCCAGTTTTTTGTGTATTTCGTTAAAAGCTGTAACCTTCATTTTTGTAAAAATTTTAGTAGCACAAAATTATACATTCCGAAATAGCAAAGACATGAAATATATCAGAATTTACAGCGGGTCTTTTCTCTGATTATTTTGCTATTTTGCAGCATATTTATTATACATGAACTGTAATCAAAAAACAATTGATTTTAAACACCTTGATAGTGTTGCCAACGGCGATGAAAACTTCAAAAAGGAATTAATCGGGATTTTTCTTAATCAGATACCGCATTTCATTCATAACATGAAAGATTATCTCGGTAGCAATAAAACGGAAAAACTGGCGCGTGAAGCACACACTGCTAAATCATCGGCACTGATTTTTGGGATGGAAAACACCGGACAGCTTCTTAAAGAAATCCAGCATTTGGCTGAAAATAAGATGACGTTGGAAATTGACACTGTTTTACAGGAGGTTGAAACAGAACTTAATCAGGCAGAAAAAGAATTGTTGGATTTTCTGAAGAACGAATAACATAATTGGCCAAAAATGGTAAATGAAACTATCGGTTGGATGGGTAATATTCTGTTTGCCCTTTGGGTAATTCCTCAGGTGCCGGTGAACTTCTTCCATAATGTATATTGTTGCCGGCGATTTGGAAACAGACACTACTCATTTCCCGATATATTTTAACTACATCGTAAATATTTTCATGCCTGTTTCACACTATTCGCCAAATATGGATATCCAACAAAATTTAACTCTCCTGATTCCTAAACACTAACTCCCTGTTTTCCTCGTCTATTACAATCTTTTTGGTTTTATCAACTTCTCCGCCCAAAATCCGTTTCGACAACTCATTCAATATATATTTTTGAAGAATTCGCTTAACCGGACGGGCGCCAAAATGTGGTTCATAACCAATCGCCGTCAGCCAGTCAATAGCAGCTTCGGTGATGTCGATTTTCAAATCGCTAGCCGAAAGTCTTTTAATTACTTGCTCAAACTGTAAACGCACCACTTTGTTGATATTCTCGCGAGAAAGCGGCGTGAAAATAATGGTTTCGTCAATCCTGTTCAAAAACTCGGGACGGATGGTTCTTCGCAACAACTCCATCAACTGGTTGCGGGTTTCCTCCAGAATAAATGCCTGATTTCCGGAATTAATTTTATCATAACTATCCTGAATCAAATGCGATCCAAGATTTGATGTCATTATAATAATTGTATTTTTAAAATTAACTGTCCGTCCTTTATTGTCGGTTAAGCGGCCATCGTCGAGAACCTGCAGCAAAACGTTAAATACATCGGGGTGGGCTTTTTCAATTTCATCGAAAAGCACCACTGAGTAAGGTTTATGACGCACGGCTTCAGTAAGTTGGCCGCCTTCGTCGTAACCAACATATCCGGGAGGACTGCCAATTAAACGGGTTACAGAAAATTTTTCCTGGTATTCCGACATGTCGATTCGGGTCATCATATTTTCGTCGTTAAAAAGATATTCAGCCAACGCTTTTGCCAGTTCGGTTTTTCCGACACCAGTCGACCCCAGGAAAATAAACGAACCAATTGGCCTTTTTTCGTCCTGTAATCCGGCACGGCTGCGGCGAACAGCATCCGAAACAGCAGAAATGGCCTCCTCCTGTCCCACCACTCTTTTGTGCAGTTCTTCTTCCATATGCAGCAGTTTTTCGCGCTCGCTTTGCATCATTTTTGAAACAGGAATTCCAGTCCAACGGGCCACAACTTCGGCAATATCTTCATTGTCAACTTCTTCCTTAATCAGGCTTCCGCTGCCTTTTTGTTTTTCAAGTTCATTTTTAAGGTTCTCGATTTCGCGTTCTGCCTCTTTTATGCGGCCATAACGCAATTCGGCAACACGTTCGTAATTTCCCTGGCGTTCGGCTTCATCGGCTTCAAACCTGTAATACTCTATTTCTGATTTCTTTTTTTGTATCGCATTTATAATTGCCTTTTCCGATTGCCATTTTGCCCGTAAATGCGATTGTTCCTCCTTTAGATTTGAAATTTCTTCGTGAAGTACAGCCAGTTTTTTATCATCTTTTTCGCGTTTAATTGCTTCACGTTCAATCTCAAGCTGTTTAATCCGGCGTTCAATTTCATCCAGTTCTTCGGGAACTGAATCCATTTCCAAACGCAGTTTGGCTGCCGCTTCGTCCATTAAATCGATTGCTTTATCGGGTAAAAACCTGTCGGAAATGTACCTTTGCGAAAGTTCAACTGCTGCAATAATGGCATCGTCTTTAATCCTCACTTTATGGTGATTTTCGTATCGTTCCTTAATTCCGCGCAAAATTGAGATTGCGCTCAATGTATCGGGTTCATCAACATGTACCACTTGGAAACGACGTTCGAGGGCTTTGTCTTTTTCGAAATATTTTTGGTATTCGCTTAAAGTTGTGGCCCCAATGGCTCGCAATTCGCCCCGGGCAAGCGCAGGTTTTAAAATATTGGCGGCATCCATGGCTCCTTCGCCTTTTCCGGCACCCACCAGTGTGTGAATCTCATCAATAAAAAGAATAACTTCTTCGTTCGAATTAATCACCTCGTTTACAACAGCTTTCAATCTTTCTTCAAACTCGCCCTTGTATTTTGCCCCGGCAATTAAAGCGCCCATATCGAGCGAAAACACCTGTTTCGATTTCAGGTTTTCAGGCACATCTCCCCGAACGATACGATGTGCTAATCCTTCGGCAATGGCGGTTTTCCCGGTTCCCGGCTCGCCTAAAAGAATTGGGTTGTTTTTTGTTCTTCGTGAAAGAATTTGCAGAATCCTCCTGATTTCCTCATCACGGCCAATTACAGGGTCTAATTTGCCTGAACGCGCCCGCTCATTCAAATTAAGCGCATACCGGTTAAGCGAATTGAACTTGTCTTCGGCAGTCTGGCTATCAACTTTCGAACCTTTCCGAAGTTCTTTTACAGCCATTTTCAGTTCATCCTTTCTGATTCCGTTATCGGTCATTAAACGGCTCACTGAATCGCCGGCATCGAGCATCGAAATCAGAATATGCTCAACTGAAACAAACTGGTCGCCCATTTCCTGTGCCAAAGCAACAGCTTTCTGCAATACCCGGTTTGCAGCATTCGAAATATATTGGTCGCTACCGGTAACTTTAGGGTACGATTCGATAATTTTATCGATTTTAGCCTGGAAAAGAGCAACGTTGACATCGAGTTTTTTCAGCAAAAAACTGATAACATTTTCACCTGAATGAAAAAGACCCTTAAAAAGATGTCCGGTTTCAACCGCCTGCTGGTTATTGCCTTGTGCAATTTGAAAAGCAAACTGAATTGCTTCCTGTGCTTTTATTGTAAAATTATTCAGATTCATGGTCATTATTTTAAATAATTCCTGTTCCTGAAATCAAAAAATACTCCATAAACAATTGAAAGACAATATGTCACAAAAAAAATGGCATTTAACGCATATACGTCTCGAAAAGGAAACATTGTATGAAAAGTTGTCAGACAAGAACAAAAAAACAAGGATGAGATTCACCCCTGTTTTTCTAACCTAACCAAACTTATTTCTATGAAAAAACTCTGCTTAATGAACTATACTACAAAAGTAAATCATAAAACAGTTAACACATCTCAATCAAAGTTAAAGAAAGTTAATAGTTAACATTCAGCAATATAATGTAGTTACGTTTCATTTTTAAAAAATTTGAATTACTTTAGCACCCCGAAAAACGAATTGTTCGTTACACTTAATAATTAAAAATTAAAATTTTATGGCAAAACATGTATATACCTTTGGAGCAGGTCATGCAGAAGGTAAAGCAGACATGAA
>JBBIVS010000306.1:0-5113 GCA_037439605.1 Draconibacterium sp.
AGACAATTATTGAGCATTTTACTCAGGTTTGCAGATTAGTCGGATAATAGTGATAAGATTATAACCATTGGAACCCAAGTTTGGTTAAAAGAGAATCTCAAAACAACTAAATACAATAACGGAGACCCAATTCCTTATTGGACAAAAACTTCATCAGAAGGATATTGCTGGTACAATGAAGACGTTAATTTTAAAAATTCTTATGGGGCAATTTATCATTACAATATGGTTATGGATAGCCGTAAAATTTGTCCTCCTGGATGGCATGTTCCATCTTTAAATGAATGGACAGTACTTAGTAATTATCTTGGTGGTTCTGAAGTGGCTGGCGGTAAATTAAAGGAAACGGGAACTTCTCACTGGTTAACACCGAATACAGGAGCGACTGATATATATGGTTTTACTGCGCTTCCAGGAGGAGCGAAAGATTGTGGAAATAATTATGTATCGATGGGATATAATAGTCGGTTTTGGACTTCACAACCAGCGAATCAAGGAGTAGTTCCAGATGTTATTATCAACTATGATTCTTCAAAGATAATATTAGGATTAAACAAGGGATTTACTTGTAATGCATTTTATGTCCGCTGCATCAAAGATTAACCCATATGAAAGCCATAATCAAATATTTTCTCTTTATCCTTTTTGTAGTTTTCACTTCCTGCGAAAACCGCGAATGGGACAATCCCTTTGACCCCGATTGCCAGAAATAATTATTTACACCGGCAAATTTTACAGCAAAACAGGAAGGTAATTTGGTGAAATTAACGTGGATGCAATCAAACACTCAAATAACCCTTTTTGCAACGATGGTTGAGCTTTCGGTCGTTTGTAACGACATTTCGGTTACGGTTACAAACCGCATCACCCGGAGGTTCACCCGTTGACTTTCAGTTCACCCGCTGAATCGTGAAAGCAAATATTCATCAGGTAAGCCCAAGTCACCAGGTGAATTTGTCAAAAGTAACTTTCCAATTTCCCGAGAACGCAATCCCCATAATGTACCGTCTCGTTCCCGGCAAAACCCGCTTAAACGAAAAGCTGCATCAGGAATTGACGGGTTTTGCTATATTTGCGTAAACTACTTTAAAATGAATAAGATTGTTACCGATCGGATTGAGGAATTAAAAGAACTCTGCGATATATACAATGTTAAAGCGATGTATGTATTTGGTTCTGTATGTACCGATAAGTTTAATGATAAAAGCGACATCGATATATTGATTTCATTTGATAACCTGTCGATTGAACAATACACAGATAATTATTTCGATTTACATTATAAACTTCAGGATTTATTTGGCCGTAAGATTGATTTAATCACTGACAAATCGCTGTCAAATCCATATTTTATTAAGGGAGTGGAAAAAACAAAACAATTGATTTATGCAGCTTGAGATACAGAAACATTTATTTGATATTCAGGTATCGATAGAATCAATAAATGAATATTTAGGCGACAGGAGGGATTTTAATACCTATCTGAACAATAAACTTCTGCGGCGCGGAATTGAACGCGAATTGGAAATAATCGGAGAAGCAGCAAACCGGATTTTAAAATTAGATGCAGCAATTAAAATTGATAATGCCCGTAAAATAGTTGATTTGCGAAATTGGGTGATTCATGGTTATGATAAGATTGATGATGTTATTATTTGGGGTATTGTATCAAAACAATTGCCATTATTGAAAATCCAGGTTGACGAATTATTGAAAACTCAGGAATAACACACCTTGGTAAGAATTGGATTGCAACAAAATTCAGCATGAAGTTCTTAAACCTTTACATTGCTTTATTGTATAGTGTCTTTAACCTTTTCGGGCAACCATATACTTTACAATTGCAGGTTCCGGCCAGCCCGAAATTCCTGTTATTTAAGGTCAGGTCAAAGGAGATAAATTCATTCCGGTTGATTCTTGTAAAGTTCAGCTGGTGACTTTCAGTTCACCTGCCGAATAAAAGCAGCCAATTTTGTCCGGTTTTTTAATAAATAAACCGGACTTTTAGTTCCTGTTTCCCCCGGCTGGTGAGGCTTTGCAAAAAACCTTTTATACCTCGGCTTTAGCCCGGTGGTCAGCAGAATAGAAAACAGTTGGCTTTAGCATTTAAGTGAAGCAGGCAGAGACAGTTAATCGGTAAAATCATACATTAACCATGACAAAAAAAAAATATATTCAGGAGAGTGATTATTGTTGCTCAGCCAAATGTTTAAAATGGAGGAAGTCGTTGTAAAAGTTTTGACGGGTTCCAAATTTCAGGAATTAAACGGTTCCTTTATCGATATAAACACCAAACCCGTACTTCCCATATTTGAGTTTAAAGTACTTCCCACGGCTTTGTAAAGGCTCACAATGCTTTATATTGGTAATTGTATCGGCCTTTTCGCAGTTTTCAATAACCGAATTAATTAAATCAACTGTAGTTTTTGATTTTAGTTTTTTGATATCGTGCAAAAAGGAACTCCTGAATACCGCTTTCATTTGAGGGCATCTAATATTTCAGATTTGCTTACTTTTGGAGTTTTCCGGGCAGCATTGCAGGCTTTAAGTATCGAAATATTTTCCAGATACTCATCGGTGGCAATTTCGGCCCGTGTTACACCATTTAACAGTTTAACGGCACTGATTATATGTTTTGGCTTTGCTTTGTCTTGTATATTAATAACTATAGTTGTCATATCAGTATTTTTTGTAAAAATGAAACTTTTCGGGATATTATAAAAAAGTGATATTCAACATCTGGATTAATCCTTTCTGTCGATTGTATTTAATGAGCATACCCCAACTAAACCACGTTTGCAACGAGGGTTGGGCTTTCCGTCGTTTATAACGACATTTGGGTGCAGTTACAAACCGCGTCACCCGTTGTTTCACCCGTTGACTTTCAGTTCACCGGGTGAATCATTTACTTTCCTTCTGCCAATTGTCAATATCTAATTCGGAAATAGTTTAGAAATGGATAATTCTGTAGTTATTTGCAACTAAAAATAGTTACATTTGTAACGCAATTACGAATGAATGGGAACAAAAGAGAAACTGATAAGACGGTTTAAAAAACAACCTAAAGATTTTACTTTCGATGAGTTAACACGCCTGTTTCGCACCATCGGGTTTGAGTTAAGTCAAAAAGGTAAAACATCAGGTTCACGTGTTGAGTTTATCAATAACGAAAAGGAACTCTCTTACGGCGCACATAAACTACACCCCGACAGCGCAATAAAAAGCTATGTAATGAAACAAATTTTGGAATTTCTAACATCGAACAAACTTATATAGATGACATTATGGGAACATTAAAATATAAAGGCTATTTAGGAACGGTAGAGTACAGTGAAGAAGATAACTGTTTGTTTGGCAAGGCAATAGGCATGAATAAGAATTTAATTTCATACGAAGGTAAAACAGTTGAGGAATTGAAAGCTGATTTTGAGGCTGGAATTGATTTATACCTCGAAAGTTGCCAGGAGCGGGGCGTAAAACCTCAAAAACCATACAGCGGATCAATTAATATCCGAATTCCATCAGAGTTACACAGTCAGTTGGCGTTAAAAGCACAGATAACAGGCCGATCAATCAACGCCATTATTAAAGATCTGTTGTTAAGTCAAAAAAACCTGTTAAACGCATAAACTGTCTTGTTTTCCTCCAACCCTCATTTCCAATGGGGGTTGGGCAGTTGGTCGTTTGTAACGACATTTAGTCGCGGTTACAAACCGCATCACCCATTGGTTCACCCCGTTGACTTTCAGTTCACCGGGTGAATAAAAGCAGCAAATTTTGTCCGGTTTTTTAATAAATAAACCGGACTTAAGTTTCTGTTTCCTCCGGCTGGTGGGGCTTTGCAAAAAACCTTTTACACCGCGGCTTTAGCCCGGTGGTCAACTGAATAGTAAACAGTTGGCTTTAGCGTTTAAGTGAAGCAGGCAGACAATGTTAAACGGAAAGTTCCCTCTAACCCTCGTTTGCAACGAGGGTTGGATTTTCAGTCGTTTGCAACGGCAAATCAGCAACGGCTAAAAACCGTGCCAGCCAGGGGTGCGGCGATTTGCAACCGCCCCTGCCAAGGCTGGGAAAGCGATATGGCGAAGAATCCAGGATTAAATCCTAAATACCCCGGAAAACCATTTCGCCGGTTCACTTAGACTTGATATTACTGAATTATCTCACCCGCCCAAAGTTTTTGCAGAAATACACTCCAGGGCAACACCAAAACATTCTCTATTTGCCGCGGAAATGGGTCGTTTGTTATCAGCAACGATTTTTTAACATTGTATTCCATCTGAAAATTTCGCAGCCCGCTCAGGTGGCGGGGATTGGCATTTTCGGTGGCTTTTACTTCAATGGCAACTTCGTGGTCGCCCAAAACAAAATCAATCTCTAATTGCGAGGCGGTGCGCCAGTAACTAATCGGGTAGTTCAGGTCCGAATACGAACTGTGTGCATAAATCTCCTGGTAGATAAAATGTTCAAATGCTTTCCCGAAAGCTTCGCTGCCCTGCAAAATTTTTCCGCGTTTAAGCAGGTAATTTGTGATCCCTACATCAAAAAAATAGAATTTCGGCGCCAGAATTACCCTGCGCTTCGGCTTTTTTTGAAAAGAAGGCAGGAACCGCCCGGTTAATGTGTCTTCCAAAATCTGAAAATATTCCTTTACCGTTGGAGAACTTACCCCGCAATCGGTGGCAATATTGGTATAATTTATAATTTCACCATTCGAAAAGGCCGCTGCTTCCAGAAATCGCGAAAACGAACTGATATTTCTAATCCTGGCTTCCGCCATTATTTCGTCTTTCAAATAACTTCCAATGTATGACGAGAGAAGTTTTTGAGGATTTGACGATAAATAATTCCGGGGCAACAATCCGTTATTAAGGGCTCTCAGAAGGTCGAAATCCGGTATTTCCTGACTGACCAACGGATATAATTCGTATCGCAGGGCCCTCCCGCCTAAAAGGTTTTCCCCTGACCTCAGAATCTTCCGCGGACTTGAACCACTTAAAATGAACCTTGTGCGGTTATTTTCGATTAACCAGTGAATTTCATTCAATAACTCAGGTATGCGTTGAATTTCATCAATGACAACCGGAGTTTTCCGAGCATCGGCCAGAATAAT
>JBBIVS010000307.1:0-5085 GCA_037439605.1 Draconibacterium sp.
TGGTCATTTCCTGGTCAATTTGTCGGGAAACGCTGTTGATTATTGCAAAATCAGTTAATTCGCCTGAAGGAGTTACCGTTAACTGAACAACTACTGTCCCTTCAAAGAACTGATGTCCTGAATATTCGAAATTTTTCAACAGGTATTCATTAATGGTTTCCGATTTCACCTGATTAAGGATTGCAGTGGCATTTTCAATACCTGCAAATTTTGGTGCAGTTACTTTTACTTCATTCACAGTAGCTTCGGGCTCCTGGCCTAAAACAATGCCTGCGAATATTATACACGAAATAAAAAGAATAATTGTTTTCATGGCTTTCAAGTTTTATTCGTTTGTGTTGATTTTGTCTGTTTTTACCAAAGTTGGCTGTTTAAAACCAATTAAAAAAGAGCCATTTATTAAACGGTAGGTTTGACTTATTAAACGGTAATTTATTTCTGTTTTCCTTGAGAAATTTAATTGTAAAGTTCCAGTTTTGTTCAGGATTCGTCCCCCTTTAACTTTGATTGTGTATTGGAATGGAATATTTGACATTCAAAGGGGGATTCAGGGGGATTGGGAACAATTTTCAATTTGTGTTTTGAAATACTTCATGATTTCTTATTCCTTATTTTTTATTTCTTATTCTTTTGAGTTTTCTAAAATATCTGGAATTTGCAATCCCCCTTTTCCCCCTTTAATATTCAAGTTGTGATTTTCAACTCGTGATTTGCAATTAAAGGGGGACACGCTTCGAAGTTGCTTTTGTAGTTCAAACCCGCTAAATAAGTACTCTACAGAGTTTTTCAAATCTGATTTACTGCAAAACAAACCGAATCCTGAAACTTACGGTTTCGCCTGCCAATTCAGGAATATTTAGTGGAGAAAGCTGTTCGATTACTCTTTTGGATTCTTTTACCAGAAAAATATTTTTATACTGTTTTTTTGGGGGGGGGAATAATTTAAATAGATGAGCTTAGTAATTCTTTAACCTGCTTTTCCAAAACCGGCAAATGTTTATTAACAATCAACCAGATAATATCTGCTGAAACGCTGTCATATCCATGAATAATCCGGTTGCGGGTATCAACAATTTTTCTTGAATCGCTTAAAGGAAAATCAGGATTTATTTTTAAAATCCTGTCCATTGCCTCGCCTATAATTTCAATATTCCGCTCTACTGCTCTGCGTGTTTTTTTATCCTTTTGAAATTCAAAAAAATCACGTTTTGCCGGAAGAAATTCATAAATCTCGGTAATTGATTGTTCAATATCCTTTAGACAAGCCTGAATGTCGAAAAGCTTTTCATTTTGCATAAATCAGGTATTTAGTGCTGTCAATATTTTTGCGAATAAACGGATTTTTGATTGCCTTGCTTTCCAGCAGATCAACAGGCCGTTTAAATAAATCCTGAAGCGCAAATTTCAGATTAAAATAATTGTCGGCATAATCAAACGGGTCGTTTGAATCAATATCAACCACCAGATCAATATCGCTTTGATCATTAAATTTATCATTCAACACAGAACCAAATACATACAGCGATTTGACCTTGTTTTGCTGACAAAGATTCTTTAAACTGGAGATATAATTATCTAAATACATAAACCAATGTTTTGTGCGAATTTAGAAAATCCCGCGCGACATGCAAAATGCTTGTCATTCAATGTCGCTTAGTTAACGCTGTCAAGTCTATCGACGTTGACAGGTTTGGCAGCCCAGAATTGTCGGCGTGCGTAGCTTTCCGATAAGTCGGAACAGGCTCTGACAACGTCAAACAAATTCGAACCAGTATATATTCTAAGCAAAAATGTATTTATATTTAATCTCTAACCTGAGTATTTTCCCGACTGATACGCTAAGCGATTCGGAACAGTTTAGCGCTTAAGCTGAGGAAGTTTTACAAATATGTTTTACTCCAACACAAACTTTATCCTGAAACTTACGGTTTCGCCTGCCAATTCAGGAATATTCAAAGGAAAAAGCTTTTCAATCACTCTTTTTGATTCCTTAACCAGCAACGACAAGTCTTTACTTTTTTCTGAAGTTAAAGTTTTTTCACTTTTATATGAAGTAACCACAACCTCATCAACATTGATAAATTTCCCGTCAGGTCGCTTCTCGGTTATACGGCTGATTGTGCCGTCTTTTGCAATTAATGCCCAGATTTCGACAACTCCTTGCTGGTTATTCTCCTGCGCTGAAACAGGATATTTGATATTTTGGGCAATAGATTTCCGAAGTTCAAAATAAGTTTCATTTTTTGTCCCGCCGTTTTTAAGGGTTATTTCAATCACCCCGTTTTTCCCTTTTCCGCCATATTTCTTAGTAGCTGTTTCATCTTTCAAAACATACACCGATTCAATTGTTGCAGGGTCTATATTATTTAAAGTTTGCCCGGATTCCTTACCATTTACAATAATCAGAGGTTGATTTGTTTTTCCGGTTGCCGAACCGAATGGGGCAGGATTGCCTAATAAAGCGGAATTGTATCCATAACCTGTTACCACAGCTTCACCCGACTTGTTATTTTGCCCATATTTCTTTGTTGTTATAATAACAACGCCATTTTTCCCCTTGTCGCTATACAATATTGTCGCCGATTGATCTTTCAGAACCGAGATGGACTCAATGCTGTCAGGTGAAAGTTTATTCAAGGCAGTTGAAGTTGTTTCAATGCCATCAACAACATAAAGCGGTTCCCCTGAGAATCCACTGGTGGCTCTGATGGTTAAGCCATTTTGCGAAGAAGGAGTAATTACAAAATTTTCACTGCCCTTTTGCATTGTTCCATTCATTCCGCCTGAAATGGTGAACCCACCTGTTTGCGTTTGCTTGCTTTCTTTACTTCCGTAACCAACTACTTCAATTTCTTCCGATTTTTTGGTTTCGCCAAACTTTATTTCATAAGAATGAGGAACTCCATCCTTTTTAAGTTCAATCTTAAATTCATTGATGCCATCAAGTTTCACTTCGGTTTCATCATAACCAATCATTGAAATTAATAATGTGGTAGTTTTACTTTCAACATTCAACTTAAAATTTCCTTTTGAATCTGTTATTGTTCCTGAAGTTGTTCCTTTTATCAGGACATTTGCTCCCGAAAGTGGTTCACCATTTTCGTTCGTGACTTTACCTTGAATGGTTTTCTGTTCCGAAGTGTTTATTTTAACTCTTGATTCTCCTGTTTTTAAATCGATAACCGACGCATCAGCAACTTCATCGCCATATTTTTCTGTTGCATTCTTACCAGTTAAAACGCTTATTGATTCAATATTGTAATTATCAAAATTGCCAATTTCTTCCTTTGTTTTCAGTTCACCATCTATGGCATACAAGGTTTTTGTCTCTTTTGTAGCCTGGTTATCCGAAACCTGTTTTTTGGTCATTTCATCAAACTCACGATTATTACCTTCTACATAATCTGTTGTTCGAATAAATAGTCTGGCTTCACTTGAATTGTCATCAATTGAAATTGCCGTTGATTCAACTTTATTTTCATCAATTCCAAGTGTTTCGATGATTTCTCCACTGTCATAATTTTTTGATAAATCTAAACTATTTAGTTTACCAGAATTCGTTGGAATAATCTTTCCATCAACAATTACAATAAGACCTTTGAACTTGTTTGCGGTTGATTGTTGAGACACAATCTCAGTTTTCACCTCTTTATTCGACAAACCCATTACAAGGATTGCCAAAAGCGGCAGAACGGCCAATTGTTTTACAATGGCAAATTTGTTTTCTGTTTTCTTTTTCATCATGACGATACGGTTTTTAAGCTGACTTCCGTTTAAAGCGGTTAAAAATGGTGCAATCCCCTGTTTGTCGGCCAGTGTTACCATAGCCAACTGGTAAGTTTGCGGATTGTAAAGTTTTGCAATTTCATAGTCGGTTTTGTATTCGAGGTTGTTTTTTACCGCATCTTTCAGCAACCACGCAAACGGGTTAAACCACTGAAACAGAAACATGATTTCGGTAAAAAGAATGTCGATCGTGTGTTTTTCGCGGGCGTGAATGTTTTCGTGGCTGACAATCATTTCCAGATCGGGGTGCGAAAGTGTTTTTTCGGAAACCACAATTTTGCTGAAAAAGGAAAACGGATGCACATCTTTATGAGTGATATTCACCAGGTTGTTAAAAATTTTCTGAACACGGCTTTTTTGAATGATTTTGATGGCTTTGAGGTGGCTCAGCAAAAGATGAAACAGGAATCCGACAGTTCCGAGCAGGTACAATCCAAACAAATAATGGTACCACTCGAAAACAAATGCGGGTTGCTGCGGAATTTCGCCTGGTGCAGGCAAATACGCAAAACTTCCCGAATCGGAAGTTGTAATTGGTTCGATGTATTTAATGGTGGTAAAAGTAATGAGCGGAATTACAAAACTCAGCGCCAGCGAAACCGGCAAATAAATTCGGTTAAACGTAAAATGTTTCTGGTTTTGGAAAAGCAGCAGAAACGCAATGTAAAAAGCGCCGGCAGCAATCGCAGCCTTCCCGATATAAACGAGGTACGTTTCCATTATTCCTGCTCTTTAATCATTTTTATCAGCTCATCCAACTCGGCGGGCGACAAACCTTTTTCTTTTACAAAAAAGGCAACTGCACTTTTGTACGAGTTATCGAAATAATCGCTCACCACCTGTTTCATAAAGGTTTTCCGGTAATCTTCCTTTGTCATCAGCGGAAAATATTCGTAGGTATTTCCGTACTGCGTGAACCCGATAATTCCTTTGTCCTGCAGCAACCGCACCAGCGACGAAACCGTATTGTAATGCGGCTTTGGGTCGTCGTATTCTTCAACAATATCTTTTACAAAAGCTTTTCCCAGCTTCCAGAGGATTTTCATTACCTCTTCTTCTTTACGTGTCAGTTTTTTCATGTTACAGACTTTTAGTATTGAGTACAGAGTACATAGTATTGAGACCTGAAATAGTACTAATTACTTTGTACTGATTTTTCTAATCGCCAACAAACATACAACTGATTTTTCAGTTTTGCAACTATTTTATCAGTTTATTAACTGATTATTCAGTTAAGGAATGTGAAAATAAAAATATCACAGCTGGATTAACGACTAAAGCCTTGTATTTATGTGCATT
>JBBIVS010000308.1:0-5065 GCA_037439605.1 Draconibacterium sp.
TTGCCGCTGTACTTCCAAAATACCTTGTGAAACGCTGTTTTTACAGAAAAAAGAGCGGGTGGGGCAGAAGCCGTCGGAACCAATGTAGAAACCTGCAAAATACTTTCCGTATTCCATCATGCCGTTAATGTACGTGCGTGCAAACGACGGGTCGCCCCAGGTATGATAATAAAAGTCGTCGTTTCGAACCGTAAACCATGTTCGCATGTTGTTCTCCACCAGTTGCTTTGATGTGTTATATTTTTCAAAATGTTTTGGAACCGGAGTGGAATACATGTGTGCTTTTGAGTATTTGTACGACATATCGAAGGTAACATTTGGCAGTGCGAACAGCCCGGAGAATGTTTGCTTTATTTCGGCGAGGCTTGTCTGATGCCAGCGATGGATGAACCGCAGTTTTCGCTGCGGATTTTTAACCCCGAAATCGTACATTGCCTTACCGTAAGCTGCCCACAAAAACTCCTGATTGCTTTTATTTTCGCCATTGGTAACGCCAAATCCATCGAGGTCGGGATAGGTTTCGAGCAGTTTTACCATGCTTTTGTACATGTAGGTTTTGTTGGCTTCCGATGTTTCCCCATTGGCAAGGCCATACTTCCCATCGGCGTTTGCAACCCAAACGTTCCAGTTAAAGAAAAGAAATTCGAATCCACGCGCATGTGCAAGTTTCATCACCTGTCTCCAGAATTCAATTTTTTCTTCGATTGACATTTTTTTTGAAAAGCCATTAAATCCGGTTACATCCTGAATGGCCAAATCGGGATATTCGGGTAGCAGCACCAACGAAGTAAATGGATGGTTGTTCCAAACTGAAATTACGTTGTATCTGTACCTTGCCATCTGGTCGAACCATTCTTCCCAGAATGTGATGTCCCAAACATGCGGTATTGCTTTCTGGTACGATGTTCCCTTGCTGTTACGTTCATAAGTCGGGCTTTTTTCATCAAATGGGAGGTTAAGTTTGATTCCGCGTTTCAAGATGGCAGGAGAATGCTGGTTGTTAAATGTTTCTTTAAAACCATAAAACTGTATATTTTCAGCCATTTCCAATCCGCCATACATTGCGCCGTTGGCATCGCCTCCTAATACCCAATACGATTTTTGCGGCTTGCTGGTAGTTTGCAAACTGTATGCCTGCTCACCCAAACCCAACGGAATTGTTCCACCTTCGGCTGTCAGATGTTTTGTAACCCCGTCATTCGAAGTGAGCGCAATTACCACTTTCTTCCCTGAATATCCGGACTGAAGCGAAGATATTGGCAACATTTCAACGGTAAAACCTTTTGATTCGAGGGCTGTTTTTACATCGCCGGCAGCAAAACTGATTTGCGGCACTGTTGAATCGAAAAACACGCCTGCTTTTTCGGCAAACACCACCAGCGGCATGACAAGAACCACTGCACTTAACGTGCAAAGACGCATTATCACTTGTTTAATCATAGTTGCTGTATTTTTAATTTTTAAAATAATGAAACCTCCGCCTCTGCTGAATTCACGCCCTTAGCTTTCAGGCTTTTCCCATTGCCAGCATCGAAAATTTTGACAAGTTTTGCCTCCCTAGGCAACAGGTTAAAATAATTGTCATCAAACACGGCGCCCGTGCTGTTGGGAATGGTCAGTGCAACTTCTTTTACAAATCTGTCCGACTTCAGAATAATTCCATCCGTTGTTTTTTCCATTTGTATTGAAGCATCGGGCAAATTCAAAAACTTCTCACTCCACAGCAACTGCGAAACTGTTTGATTTCCAAATCTACCTGTCAGGTATTCATTTCTTTTTTGGATTTCTTCGAATTGTGTGAGATCGAAAACACGTTTTGCTTCACCTGCTTTTAACTCTACCATTTGGGCAACACGTTTGTTTAAATGGCCTTTAAAATCGCGTAGTTCGACAATTAAAGAATCGGATACTGTTGCTGATGAATCGTTTACAAGCCAGGCGCAATATCTTTCGGGTGTGATTTCAAACGAAATTAAAACCGGTTCGCAGGCTCTTTTCAGAAAATAATAAGGAATTTTTGGTTCGAGGTAATAATCAACAACACTCATGTAAATCATTGGCCAGGTATCGTTGAACCGCCATATTGACGCACCCCACGAACGTCGGTTTCCATCGGGTTGCCCATCAACAACACCCCGGCGTTGACGCTCATATCGTTCTTTCAGGTATTCGCCATGTGCTGTTCCGGTTACGCGGCATAAATCGTCCACATTTTGTATATCGAGATAATCCTGAATGCGCCCCAGTTTTTGCCAGCCATTTCCGGTGGTATGGTATTCCCATGCTTCCGGCCATGCAATTTTTCCGGGCCTGTCGATTTTAAAACTGAATCCATCAGGCCATAGTTCCTCATCAGACATAAACCTGCGCATGCTGTTTACCGAGTATGGGCTGACCATGCAAACTTCTGTGGTAAACAGCGGCACTTTGGATTGCGGCATAAAACGGATTGTTGCATAATCGTGCCAGTCGCCTTCGTGGGGCGAATTACCATTGAACCAGTCTTCTCCGCCCCAGGGCGAACTTGGATGAAATACACGGGAAGGGTCATATTTTTTTACCAGTTGTGGCATAATTTCTTCAAACAATTCACGGCCTACCGGTTCTTTTCTGTTGTCCACAACCACTTTCTGGCCCAAATAATGTTCATTACCACCGCACCAGATTATTATTGACGGATGATTCCGGAACCGCAAAATATTGTCGGTTATTTCGGCTTTTATATTTTCAGTAAATCCATTGTAATTCAGTGGGAAATTCATTCCGTTGCCGGTCATAAATTCCTGCCAAACCAGTATTCCGCGACGATCACACTCATCGTAAAACCAGTCGTCGGGCAGCGAACCTTCGCCCCAAACCCTCAGAAAATTCATATTTCCGGCCTGAAAAATGTTTAGAAGTTTTGCTGCGCGCTGGTTGTCCCAAACATGGGTCATGCCTTCGAGAGGCGCCCAGCAAGCGCCGCGCATAAAAATCATCTGACCGTTTATTTTGAAGCCAAAACGCGCTTCACCGGTTTTTTCATCTTTTGTTACCAACTGAACCTCGCGGATGCCAATCGCGAATTCCTTTTTATCAATTTCCCTGTTTTTATTGATCAGGCTGACGGTTAATTTATAAAGCGATGGTAAGCCGTGGGTGTACGGTTGCCATAATTCAGGATTATTGACATTTACAGTGAATGAGTCGCAACTGTTAATTAACTCTTTTGCAATTGTTTTGCCCGATGGAGAAAAAAGCGAATAACTGATTTTTGAATTTTCTTCGCCCTGAATATCAGGATTGATTGTGATTTGTGCTTTTGTATAGTTATTGTTTAACTGTGTTCTCACACAAACGTCGCCGAGGTAATTCCCACCAGGGATATCGAGATAAACATTTTTATAAATTCCCATTTTCAGGAAATTTGGTGTTGCGCCCATGTATGATGAAAAATCACTGCCGGTTTTCCGAAAATATTTCCGTGCAGCAGTTTCTGAAACACCTTCCTGCTGTTCAATATCTTTCAGAAATTTTGCAGGAGAATAAACCAAAACCGCAAGTACATTTGGGCTACCATCGTTTTTCAGGAAACCATTCACCTGGAAACGGTATTTTCTGAACATATTTGAACATTCGCTGACCTTTTTCCCATTTAAAAAGATGTCGGCCCGCGTATCAATGCCGTCAAAACAAAGAAAAACGGCGCTGTTAGTTTTGGGTGTGTCGAAGCGTGTGGTGTAAACCCAGTCTTTTTCGAAAACCCAGGTGCATTTGGTTGGATTTTTGCCAATATGCGGATCGGGAATGATTCCTTTTTCAAAAAGAACATCCTGAACCTGCTTTGGCATATTTGCTTTGTGCCAGTCATTTCCCGGATTTTGGAAATCAGCAGGGATAGAACTTTCAGCATTAAAACCGGGACTGGCTTCGCAAACTATCCAGTTTTCATTCAAACTGATGAACTTTCTCAACTGCGATTGAACGTTTTCGAAACCCGAAAGTGATAGAATTAGTGTCAAAAAAATAAAAGTCCCGGTTTTCATTTTTTTTAAATTAACGTGGTTCAAATCCAAGCTGAGAATACAAATCTTTTATCAAGTTTTTGTGACGTTGTCAGGTGCTTTGCACGCTGACAAGTCCGTCGTTACTAACCTGTCAACGTCGATAGACTTGAAAGCGTTAACATGATATAGATTCTTTTTAATACAATTTCACTTCACCAAAACCGGTTTTGCCCGTTTTATGAGCCTGATAGGAAAATTGTACGGGTCAACCATGTCAATTATAATATCACCATTTGATTCTTTGCAGGCAGGAGTAACAATTTTTGCCCCGCCATAAACCATTCGTTTGGCTAATTTTTCCGGTTCGCCGGTTGTGTAGGCAATGTGAATTTCATCGTGTTTCATTTGGGCCAAAGTCATCGGTACTTCTGGTTTTCCAAACAATTCAAGCGACATATTGCGGCCTTTATCACCAACATAAGGCACGCGGTAATTGCGGTAGTTGTTTTTCGTAGTATCGATATCTTTCGACCACGGAACATTCAAATCCATAAATTCCACATACCACAAAGCTGCAATTTTCTGGTCGGGTGTGTTGCAGGCAAAATGCTCGAAGCGGAGGGTGCTTTTTACCGGTTTTGGGAAAAACTGATTAACCCTGTAAATAAGCTGTGATGTAAAACCGTTGGGGTCGCGCACATTATTCACATAATCGCCGATAAGGTTCCGGTAAAGTTTCCCTTCCTGAGTTCCGCCATTGGCCAACATTTTTTCGGCATAAGCTTCTATTGATTTCTGACCCTCGAACGCCATGTGAAAAGCATCGATATGTACATCAAAATACGAATTCTTCAGGTTCGGAATTGAGCTGAGTTCAAGCATGAAATTGTGGTCTTTGTCGGCCACATAAACCACCTCTTTATTGTTGGAAGGAACAATTTCGAGCCCCACATTTTCGACATACCATTTGGCCGTTGCCTCTTTGTCGGCCACGTTAATCCGAAGATGTTCGAACCTGACAGGCGACAGTGGTTCCTTTTCATTCTGTGCAAAAACCATAGCCGGAACAATCAGCACTA
>JBBIVS010000309.1:0-688 GCA_037439605.1 Draconibacterium sp.
AAAACCACCCCGGCAATTTTTCCTCCAAATGCGGCTGCCAGGTAAGTATTCAAATTTTCAATATCAACACCGTAATATGCAATTTTGCTCCGGTTATATGTCACCTTAATTTGCGGCAAACCTGTTGTTTTTTCCAGAATTATGTCGCTTGCGCCCGGTACATCTGCAATCAGATTTTTTATTTCGTTTGCTTTTTTGCTGATATAATCGAGGTCTTCTCCAAAAATTTTTATGGCAATATCAGATCGCACGCCGGTAATCAACTCGTTAAAACGCATTTCGATGGGTTGGGTAAATTCGTAATCAATACCCGGAATTACCGAAAGTGCGGTTTTAAATTTATCGGCCAGCTCTTCCTTGCTTTTGGTGGCTTTCCACTCATCCTTGGGTTTGAGTTTAATAATCATATCAATTTCTTCCATCGACATCGGGTCGGTGGGAACTTCGGCAGCGCCAATGCGGGAAACAATCTGATGTACCTCGTCTGGAAATTCCTTTATCAGAATATTTTCCATTTTTGTTGTCAGTTCAACAGTTTTCGAAAGTGAAGTTCCTGTTTTCAAAACGGGCTGAATTACAAAATCGCCCTCATCGAGCGTAGGCACAAATTCTCCTCCCATCCGGCTAAACAAAAATCCCGTAAAAATCAATGAAATGACCGCTGCACCCAACACCGCGCGTTTATGTC
>JBBIVS010000309.1:716-1115 GCA_037439605.1 Draconibacterium sp.
TACGATTTGTAAGCCACGTCCATTATCCAGTATGAAATATTGCGTTTATGTGCTTTCCCCGGTTTTAAAAACAAAGCCGATGCTACCGGAAGCCATGTTAATCCCATCACCATAGCGCCAAGAATTGCAAAAGAGAACGACAGTGCCATTGGCCGGAACATTTTACCTTCAACGCCGCTTAGCGAGAGTATCGGGATGAATACAATTAAAAAAATAACCTGCCCGAAAATGGCCGATTTCATCATTTTTGAAGCACCTTCAAAAGATATTTTGTCCATGATTGTTTGCCGTTCATCGCCATCGCTTCCCAATATTTCATCTTTTTGAATACTCATTTTAATAGCGATATACTCCACAATTATTACTGCACCGTCGATTATAATTCCAAAGTCAAGCGCT
>JBBIVS010000309.1:1154-5060 GCA_037439605.1 Draconibacterium sp.
TACATCATCGAAATGGTAAAAAGCAAAGCCAGCGGTATCATCGATGCAATTACCAATGCAGAACGAACATTTCCCAAAAGAAGGATAACTGTAAACATCACGATAATTGCCCCGAGGATCAGGTTTTCGGCCACCGTAAACGATGTTTTCGAAATCAGTTCACTTCTCTCAAGAATCGGGTTGATAAAAACCCCTTCGGGCAGGTTTTCCTGAATTTCTGCAACCCTGGATTTTACTTCGTTAATTATCACTTTCGAATTGCCATGTTTCAGCATCATAATCTGTCCCAGCACGGTTTCGCCTTTACCGTTGGCTGTCATTGCGCCAAAACGGTTGGCGTGTCCAAATCGTACCGTTGCCAAATCCTTTATCAGAATTGGTTTCCCTGCAATATTTTTTACAACAATGTTTTCAATGTCTTCCAGCGATTTCACCTGCCCGTCGCCCCGAATGAAATAAATTTGATTGGTCTTTTCGATGTACGATCCTCCCGAAATGCTGTTGTTTCTTTCAAGTGCATCATAAACTTCCATCAAACTGATATCGAGACTTTTCAGCAACGAAGGATTAACAGCAGCCTCGTACTGTTTCAAATACCCGCCCCAACTGTTGATTTCAACCACGCCGTTAATCCCCGACAACCGGCGTTTGATAATCCAGTCCTGAATGGTGCGTAAATCCATTGCCGTGTATTTATCTTCATAACCGGGTTTTACATCGACTATGTACTGGTAAATTTCGCCTAAACCTGTTGTAATCGGGCCCATCTCGGGCGAACCGTAAATATCGGGGATGTTCGCCGAAGCGCTTTTTATCTTTTCAGCAATCAACTGGCGTGGAAGATAAGTTCCCAGTTTTTCGTCGAGAACAACAGTTACCACCGAAATTCCAAATTTTGATACCGAACGGATTTCCTTTACACCAGGCAGGTTTGCCATTTCCATTTCCACCGGGGCGGTAATGAACTGTTCAATTTCCTGCGTTGATAAATTTCCTGAAGTTGTAATAACCTGAACCTGGTTGTTGGTGATGTCGGGTACAGCCCCAACCGGTATATTCAGCACCGCATACATCCCGAAAGCTGCAACGCTAAGTGTAAATAAAATGATTATCAACTTATTGTTAACACTAAAATCTATTATTTTTCCCAACATGATGTTGATTTTTGGTTTGGTTCAAACTGGTTTTTCCCCTTACTTAGTAAGCGTTTTTGCATCGTAAAATTACAACGTAATTTTAACTTTTGATTGTTTTCAGACATCAAATTAATTGCTGCAAATCAATTCTTACTTAGAACAAATAAAGATTGCAACTTTAGTTGAATAGCAACAACGAGTTCAAATGAGTTGATTTAACAATAAACAGTTTTTGGGTGAAAATTCGGACGTTAAATCGGGCAGATTCAAATGAGGTTTTACATTGTCAAGTTCAATCCTGTCGGCATAAATACCCTCGTCGGCACTGGCGCCGGGTCTTTCAAGAGTAATGGCGAGCCTTGTGTTCCCCAGAATCGGGATAACCTGACGGTACATTTTTACAAAGCGACATTCCAACCGGCCCCAAGTATTCGAGTGTATTCGGAAATCCATCGATATCGCAGTAAGGCTCCGGTTATGACCTGCGCCAAATATACCCAGTTCAGCATAAGCATATAAAAGGTGAAAAGCTGTTTGTCAGGCATTTTTCCCCAAACCGAACAAGTCGAATTTAAAACGTGTTTGTAACTCCCCCATTTTTGTAGAAGTATAGCTTTTAAAACCAAGTCTTGACTGACGAACACCGAACGACAAATTTCCATCGGCGCCATACTGGTTTTCCCAGGCAGGAAGCTGCACAGGCCTCATAACATCTAAATAATCGGGGTTTACATGGTCTGTGTGTTGTACCCGGCATTGGTCATAAACTGACCATAAAAATCATATTTGGTTTTTCCGATTTCTTGCACCGGGGCGTTTATCAGGATTAAAATGCAGGTTTTTGAAACAATGATTCGTTTCATTATAATTTTGGTCAGTTTCATTCCCGGATTGAAAGTAATATAAAAAAAATGACCACAGTTAACTCTCATTATCCGTGGTCATTTTCAATCAGCATAATTCCGGTTTCAGAATTTTATAATCATTTACTGCAAAACACAGAATAATTTTTTCGACTACTTTAACTTTTATTTTTTAGCTCCGGGAGGATAGTTCGTGAAAACTTGTGTTACAGCATAATCAATATTTTTTTCTCTTTTTTCAGGAGTGGTATTTTCATCAAGTGTTCTTGTAACTGTACCCTGCCATGCAATTTTCTCTGTTGCTTTGTCAACTAATGTTACAAACAGTATTCCTTCAACATACTTGTCGTAATTAACCTGAGTGGTTGAAAAACCGCCGCCATAACCCCAACGTCCATAACCGTATCCATAACCGCCCGAAGTGGTTGCAGTTGCAGTTTGAACTTCTTTTCCTTTTAAGCGAACATCTAAAATAACATCAGCATTATCAGCTTTTGTAAATCCCTTGGCAGCCATTTGAGCTTCAACGGCTGAAATAATTCGGTCGCGGTTGAGTTGATTTACACCGGCCATTTTCATTGTTTCTTCGCTGATAACATACGTTTTGTATTTCGCAAAATTAGCTTGCTTGTCATAATCGTAAGCAACTTTTACTGAAGAACATGCCACAAAGGCCAATAAAACCGGAATAAGTAGAAATTTTTTCATGATTTTAATTTAAATTGTATAACAAATGTTTAATATAGTTTTCATCAAAAAAATTACATCTTTTAACGGTAAATATAAACTAAATGTTCTCAACCTGAAATAACCTTATTAATTAAAAAAACTAATTATTATTAGGTATTTTTCAATAATTATGAACCTTTCAAGCCTTTTTTATTCAGCAGTAATGTCTATTCCTTTTTAGTGTAAAATGTTTTTTTACGTTACTTAAAGGGTCGCTCAAAATTAAATATTTGCTCTAAGAAAAACTTCCTGCAAATTTACGACTGTTCAGGCAGAACCTTTTCTGGTTTTGTTTTCAGCCAAACAATTGCCATTTGGAATCCCAGTGTAAGCACAATTGCACCGGTAAACAAACCAATAAAACCATTATAAATAAAACCGCCAATGGTTCCCATAAATACAAAAAGCATTGGTGCTGGTGCACCTAATCCCATCATTAATGGGTTCAGAATATTATCAATGATACCAATAAACAGCATGTTTTTTATAAAAAATCCGCAATGTTAACCGATGCTTCAGCCCACTGGTTATACACATTGTTACCAATAACCGGCCAGTCCCTGATATTTTCATCAGGTGGCAGAATATGCACATCTTCTAAATTGTATTTCTCACTGAAAACCTTAAATTCATCAACGGTAGCCAATGTCAGCATGGTTGCCGGACCAACAATAAAAAGAAACATAATCAGGGTAATAACTGAACCTGAAATCCATTTTCGTCATTCAAAATATTTGTAAACTTATTTTGCAGCGGATACAATGTAATAGCAAGCACTGAACCCCATATTAATAAAGTTACAAACGGCTTTATGATTTCGAAACAAAAATAAATTAAGAGCGACAAAGCAAGCAATTGAAACGCATAATGAATAACCTTATTTTCAAACAGTCCTGAATCATTTGGCTTATTTCTTGATTTCATGGAGTGATTATTATTTGATTTTTAATTTCAAAAAAAATGTGATTTTAACATTGCCTGTTTACAAAATGACTTTCGATAAACATATTTAGTATTAACACGAAAAACACAAGCTTTTGCGCAAAAAGTACATGTGTTCAGATTTTTGATGGCGTAAGTTTGCATCAGGAGAATGCCGAAAATCCATCTTCAACAGAGTAGGCGTTTAAAAAGAAATCTAACAAATGAAATTATCTGTACAAAAAACAATTCGAACA
>JBBIVS010000310.1:0-5055 GCA_037439605.1 Draconibacterium sp.
TAACCTTCATCGATAATTCCAATATAAACTGCGCTTGAACCGGTTTTACCGGCAGCCCATGTTTCTCCTGCCTGGCTTCCAAACTGATTCGCCGGCGATGTTGCGTCACCATACATTCCCCAAAGCAAACCATTGGTATAGTATGTATCATTAGAAGTTGCACAATGCTCATATATGTAATTGGGTTCGGCGTATTCCACTTCAGGTAAATCCTTTATACGGCTTATTGCTTCTAATGCCGTGACCGGAATTGATATAAGCAAAATACCTTCCTTATCACCGGCATTCTCCATTACATTGGTCAGGATTTTTTCACTTACCTTACCATTTACTTTTTTAAGCATAGCAGCTTTTTGAGTTTCGCTAACACCGGCTTTAAACTTTACCAGCATTTCATTAGGAACGTGTTTGGCGTTAACCGAAGCGCTTTTCAGGTTTTGGTCAGGCTCGTCAACCATAAAGTTGTCCTCTTTACAACCGATTAAAACAACTAACAGGAAAGAGAACACAGTCAATAAATAGATAGATTTTTTCATAGTGGAAATTTTTAAAATGTTATTGAAAACTGTTTACCAAATTTACAAAAAATAAGTTTAAATGCCATTGCGATTAAAATCTATTTTTTTTCGGTCAATTTCGGTTACAAATTGTTTTTAAAATAATAAATGGCATCTATAGATAATGTATTTTTTTGCATAATTAACACATTTTTGTCTTTTAATCTGAAAAACCTATTTTTGCGCCTCAAATTTTATTTGTTTCACAATGCATTTATACAACAGGATTAAACGTAGGCAAACATATGAGCGGACTGGAGTTTCAAAATCAAATTGGTGAAGAAAATACCGTGCTGGTAAACATGCGTAATTATTACGAAAGCGAAATCGGGCGGTTTGAAGGGGCAATTTGCCCCGAAGCAGATACTTTCCGCGAGGAACTGGAAATTGTAACTGATTTGCTGAAAGATAAAAAAGACAAGAAAATTCTGCTTTACTGTACAGGCGGAATCCGTTGTGAAAAAGCAAGCGCTTTTTTGAAACACAAAGGTTTTGGTGATGTAAACCAGTTACATGGCGGAATTCTTGAATACTCCCGGCAAATAAAATCTGCCGGACTCGAATCAAAATTTGTTGGTAAAAACTTTGTTTTCGACGAGCGGTTGGGAGAAAGTGTAAACGGGCAAATCATTTCCTACTGCCACCAGTGCGGAAAACCGTGCGACACACATACCAATTGTGCAAATCACGGATGTATCATTCTTTTAATCCAATGCCCGGAGTGTGCTGAAAAACATCACGGTTGCTGCACCCCCGAATGTGCTGACGAACTGTAAAACGGAAAATCAAAAACAAAAAAAGTGGTATTTGGAAACAGCCGGAAGTATCGGAAAAGCCTGGCTTTGATTAAAACACAACAAATAGGTTAAGCACCAAAATGCAAAAAACAAATCTCAAATAAATTTCAATAGTACAAATTCAAAAATTCAAACTTTGTAAAGTGAAAATGTTTTGAATTTTGATTTTTTTTATTTGCGATTTATTTGTTTTTTGTCATTCGACATTTGGAATTTAAAAGTATTGTATGAACAACTTCTGGCAACAATTGACTGATCCTGTTTTTTCGCTCGCCCCCATGGAGGATGTTACCGACACCGTTTTCCGCGAGATTGTACTCGGCATGGCTGCACCCGGAAAACTTCACGTGGTTTTTACCGAATTCACGTCGGTGGAAGGCATGAACCATCCGGTTGGCCGCATGCGTGTTTCGGAAAGGTTGATTGTAAATGAATCGGAAGTTGAGTTGCTACGAAAAATGAATGTAAAACTAGTTGCCCAAATCTGGGGGCGAAGTCCGGAAATCTACCACAATATTGCAAAATACATCACGGAAAACTATCAGTTTGATGGCCTCGATATCAACATGGGTTGCCCGGTTAAAAAAGTAATTAAACAGGGAGCATGCAGCGCTTTAATTGGCGAACCCTCGCTGGCAAAGGAAATTATTGCTGCCACAAAAGAAGGAACCCATTTACCGGTGAGTGTTAAAACCCGAACAGGAATCAAAAAGCACCAAACTGAAGACTGGATTTCGGAATTACTGAAAGTCGAACCGGCCGCCATTATTTTACATGGCCGGACCCAGCGGATGCAAAGCGAAGGCGATGCCGACTGGAACGAAATTGCAAAAGGAGTTCAGGTTAAAAATCAAATCAATCCAAACATCCCGCTGCACGGTAACGGCGATGTTTTTTCGTATGCCGATGGCTTGAAGAAAATTGCAGAAACCGGGGTTGACGGTGTGATGATTGGCCGCGGAATATTTCAAAATCCCTGGTTTTTCAATCCTGAAAAAACTGAAATTATAAAAGAAGAAAGAATCCGAAAATTGTTGGAACACACCCGCCTTTTTGAAAAAACCTGGGCCGGAAAGAAGAACTTCAACATCCTGAAACGATTTTACAAAATTTACCTTAACAGTTTCGAAGGAGCTGCCAAAATGCGTGCCGATTTGATGGAAGTAAAAAATTTTGAAGAAGTATATTCCTATTTTGAACTTCTATAAAAAAGAACCGTTGCTTCTAATTTATAAACAGATGTAACGGTGCTCTTGTTACCACTTTTTGTGAGGGGTCGGGGAAGGCTTTCTGTTAAATATCCAGATATCTTAAAAACTCCTCGCGCACCGATTTATCTTTGAACTTACCCGAATACTCGGCAGTGACAGTACTGCTGCTTTCGTCCTGAATGCCGCGCGACGAAACACACATGTGTTTTGCGTCGATAATAACAGCCACATCGTCAGTTTTCAGAATTTTACGAAGTTCGTTTGCAATTTGAACTGTCAGTCGTTCCTGCACTTGCGGACGGCGGGCATAATAATCAACTATTCTGTTTATTTTGCTTAGCCCAATCACTTCACCGTTCGAAATGTAGGCCACGTGCGCTTTGCCAACAATGGGCAAAAAGTGGTGCTCGCAGGTGGAATTCATATTGATGTTTTTCTCCACCAGCATTTCGTTGTATTTAAATTTGTTTTCGAAAACCGAAATTTTTGGTTTGTTGGCCGGGTTAAGCCCGTAAAAAATTTCCTTAATAAACATTTTGGCCACCCGATGAGGAGTTCCGCGCAGGCTGTCATCGGTCAAGTCCATACCCATTGTTTCCATAATATCGCGGAACTTGTTCTCGATGATTGTTATTTTTTCCTCGTCCGTAATGTCGAATGCATCTTCGCGCATCGGGGTGTCAATGGAAGTTGAAATGTGGTTGTCGCCAAACAATTCAAAATCCTGTATTTCAAGAGTTCTTTTACCATTGCCGTTAATCCCGGCGCTGCCTTTGATTTTACCATTTACTTTTGTTAAAATTAATTCGTCTCTCATAGCTTTCGTTTTTTGTTTCCGCTACCGGAATTGTTTACCTTATTTTTTAATCTCGGAAGTATAAACAGACAAATTTGTATTTTGTTTAAGTTGCAATAAACAAATATTGAACATTTTATTTGAAAAAGTTGTAAAACCAACAATTTATAAGATTTATAATATTGATTTACTGAATGATATTAACTAAAAAAGTTTTTCTACAACTTGAAAGAAAATTTTAGGGTTCATTTTAAATTGTTGTGATGCACAATCAAATATTCTCTTTTTAATTCACTCATAAATGATAAAATCCATTGGTAAATTATTATACACCCGTGCTAGTGTGGCAATATTGCGGTCGTCGCCGATAAAACTGTCGATGGGTTGCGAAAGGTAGTGCGCGATTTGCGGTAAAAGAGATGTGCTGTCGGGTTTAACAAAACCGTACAATCCCACCCCGTTTTTCATGGCTTCAGTAACCACCGTTTTTGCATCCTTTTTGTTCCAGTTGGCCAGACAGGTTATCAGCCGGGTATTTTCGCCAACCATGCTCCTGATTGAATCAATTTTGCCAACATCGCCCTCCTCGTTCATCAGCCAGTCGATTTCCTGAAACATTTTCGAATTTACAATATGCGGATGCGTAATATCGAAACAGGTCAGCCAGAGAATACAATGTGGATTGGTTTCCTTTGCCGCTGAATAAATCACGTCCCAGCACTCCTTAATGGCTTTGCGACTGTACTTGTTGTACTCTTCTTCCGAAAGATTTTCCTCGCCGGGAAATGGTTTTCCCATCAGTTCTGCAAATCGTTCCTTTTCACTTTCGAGCCATTTGTCATTGTTGCTTTCACGGTTGGGTTGATAAAACCAGTCAATCATAAATCCATCGATTCCGGTTTTGCCAACTGCATCTCGTATTAATGCATCCAGATAATTGAGATATTTTTTGGTAAACGGAATGTGGCGGTCGGCGGGTATTCCGTAACTGTAATCCGGATTTTCCAGTCCCCACCTTACATTTGAACCGACACACAAATAACCCATCACCTTTATTCCATTTTCGTGGCCAAGCCGCACCATTTCGGGCAGAAAATCATACTTCAAACCAGGCTGTTCGGGAACCACGCCATTTTTGTACCAGGCGTAACCATTGCACGAAACGATAAAAGTCTGAATGGTATTCACGCCTAAATCCTTGTACCATTTGATGTGTTCTGCAGGATTGGCATCGGCCCACAAACCCGGCGCTGCAAATGCATTCGGACCGCCTTCTCCCCAGTTAAAATCGAGGTTGTAAGCTTTAATTTCTTCCGTTTTTGGTGAAGAAACTTTTTTTTCGGCACAACTCATTAAAACAAGTGAAAACAAGACAACAGAAAAAAGAAATGATAGTTTTTTCACGATTTTATACTTCTCTCTGAATAATCTTCCCGGTAACTTTTTCCTTTAAAATCACTTTTTTCCGCCCGTCAGGCAGCAGTTCTTCCTTTACCAGCCAATGGTTTTTATCGTATTCCACAAATGCAGAAAGGGGTTCAACTACGGTTTTTCCGCGCCATTCGTTTAATTCCACCTGTTCCCACTTTTTTGTTTTGGCCGATTTGTAACAAGCATCGATAATTGCATTCACAACGTATCCGTCGTAGAAATCCTCTGCCGGTTTTTTACCATTTTCAATGGCATCAAACATG
>JBBIVS010000311.1:0-5052 GCA_037439605.1 Draconibacterium sp.
GTTGGTAGGTTTTGTTATAGGCGATTTGCTGCTTTTCCAGGCGCTGGTTGTGATCGGGGCACGGATTTCGATGCTTGTAATGGCGCTCGCCCCGCCTTTTGCTGCGTTAATCGGCTGGCTGATGATTGACGAAGTTTTGGTGGTAAAAAGTTTAATTGGAATGGCAATTACGCTTACCGGAATTGTGATAGTGATTTTAAAACGCGAAAAAACGGAGGAAAATGGTACAGTAACCAGGAGATTGAAATCGAATTATTCTGTTCATGGAATCCTGCTCGCCCTGGGAGGTGCGCTTGGTCAGGGGGCTGGACTGGTTATCAGTAAAAAGGGAATGGGCGGTTACGATGCTTTTTCTTCAGCCCAAATAAGGGTATTGACAGGGATTATCGGTTTCATTTTTATACTCACCGTAATGAATAGATGGCCACGCTTTATGGCAGCCATTAAAAATATCCCCGCAATGAAACGGATTACGTTGGGTGCTTTTTTCGGTCCGTTTTTGGGTGTTTCATTTTCGCTGCTGGCGGTTCAGCATACAAAGGCAGGTATTGCCGCAACCTTAATGTCGATCACCCCGGTTTTAATTATTGCCCCGGCAGTTATTTTATTTAAGGAAAAAGTCAACTGGAAAGAAATTCTTGGCGCTGTAATCACTGTGATTGGCGTTGCATTTTTCTTCCTTTAACGATTCATAGTATGTCTCGGAGTAATAATATGAATAAAAAACTAAGGAATTACAACTCGCGAATCCAGATGTTGCGGTAACTCACTGGGTTTCCATGATCCTGCAATTCAATGCTTCCCGGGCCGTGTTTTTTCACACTGTATTCCGGTATCCCGATATATTCGGTTGGCCCACGCATTTTCACGTTGTTTTGAACCAAAACCCCATTGTGCAAAACAGTAATTGTTGGTGGCGTGAAATAAGTTCCGTCGTCTTTAAAACGGGGAGCTGTATAAATAATATCGTAGGTTTGCCAAACTCCCGGCGCTTTACAGGCATTTACAAGCGGCGGGTGTTGTTTGTAAATACTACCGGCCTGACCATTGCGATAAGTGCGGTTGTTGTAATTATCCAAAACCTGTAATTCGTAAAGTCCCTGCATAAAAATACCGCTGTTGCCGCGACCCTGACTTTCGCCAACCACTTCGGCAGGTGTGCGCCACTCAATGTGTAACTGGTAATCGTTGAAAACACGTTTTGTTTTAATGGTTCCTGTTCCTTTTTTAACAGTAACACAACCATCAGCAACAATCCACTCTGGTTTTTCACCCTTTGCGTTTGTCCATTCGGCTTCAAGATTAGTTCCATCAAATAAAACAATCGCGTCCGATGGCGCTTGCGACGGTGTTTCGCCTGGAGTAATTACCCGAATTTCGGGATCCCAGATTTCGGTCATTTCGGGTTTCATTTTCATTGGTTCCGGTGTTTGTGCGCCGGCTAAAATTGCCACAGTACAAAGTAGCACAGTAAAAATAGAATACTTTTTCATTCTTGATTTATTTAAATTGATTTATACTTAATTGATTAATTCAGTTATTCGTTTGACAAGATTTTTCCTGAATTTGTTAGAAACCCTTGTTATCTTATTAATTATCAGGGACTCGTTCAATAAGAAAATTTTATGAATCCTAATGTAGCTTTTTAAAGGTAAAACCTTTATTACAAAGTCAGAATCATTTAAAATCATCGTAAGCTCGTCATTTTTAAACTTCGAGGTAATTTGAACTAACAGATAATCGCCAGTCTGATTCACTTTATTGTTTGATAAGATTAATGCTGGTCGTTTTTTTGAATTTGTAGCGTTAGTAAAAGGAAAAGCAACCGAAACAATATCACCTTGTTCAAACATAATTTACCATTAAAGAAGTTCGTCCCATCTTGAATCTTCATCACTGTTCCATTCCTCCTCAAGACTTTTTTCGGCTACAATTGAAACCACATCAATATCTCCTTCAGTAACTTTACAATATTCGAGATAATCCAGGTTCTCAAGAACTTTTTTTAACCTCGGGTAATCTGTTTTTTTGATTTTAATTTCAACAGTTTCCATTCAATTCCTTAAATATTTGATTCAAAATTAGAAAATTACGGGCTACAATCCCAGTTCTTCCATTATCGCATCAATCTTTTCTTCCGCTTTTTTCTCAGCTTCATCAAACTGGCTGCGCGATTCAAGTTTCCCTTTTACTTCGAAATAAAACTTGATTTTTGGTTCTGTTCCGGATGGGCGAACCGATATTTTTGTTCCTTCAACAGTAAAAAACTGCAAAACGTTGGAAGTGATTTTCTGATCGATTTTTTTCTCTTCGCCTGTAATCAGATTTTTGGCAATATTTGTTGAATAGTCTTTTACCCATTCCAATGGCGACCCACCTAATTCCTTTGGAGGATCGTTCCGGAATCGGGTCATAATCTGCTCTATTTCCTCGGCGCCCGTTTTTCCTTTACGAACAACCGATTTTAGTTTTTCCTTTGAAAAACCATATTCAAGGTAAATATCCTGAAGCAGTTCGTACAACGTTTTTCCCTGATCGATTGCCCAGGCAGCAATTTCAGCCATCAGGGCGCAGGATGTAACAGCGTCTTTATCGCGGACAAAATCGGCGGGCATGAAACCAAAACTCTCTTCACCCCCCCCAATGTATTTTTTCTTTCCTTCGAGTTCGCGAATAATTTCGGCAATGAATTTAAATCCTGTAAAAACATCGAAATATTCGATATTGTTGCGCTTTGCAATTTCTGCAATCAACTCGGTTGAAACAATGGTTTTTACAATAAACTCGTTGCCTTTCAATGTTCCGGCTTCCTTCATTTTTGTAATAATATAATAAATGAAGAGAAGGGCTGTTTGATTACCGTTAACGATAATGTATTTCCCCTTATCGTTTTTTACAGCAACTCCGATTCGGTCGGCATCAGGGTCAGAAGCCATTACAATATCAGCATCAACTTCTTCTGCCTTTTTAATCGCCATTGTCATTGCGGCAACTTCTTCGGGATTGGGCGAAATTACTGTAGGAAAATCGCCACTTACCACATCTTGTTCGGGTACATTGAAAATGTTGGTAAAACCAAATGCACGCAATGCTGCCGGAATTAATTTCACACCTGTTCCATGAATCGGGGTGTAAACAATTTTCATATTTTTATGCCTTGCCACAACATCGGGTGAAATTGAAACCGATTTTACCTTATTTAGGAATTTTTGATCCATTTCTTCGCCCATTATCTCAATTAAGGAAGCAGGGCCGTCGAATTTGATATCTTCAACCTTAATTTTTAAAACCTCTTCAACAATATTCTCGTCGTGAGGGGCCACAATCTGCGAACCATCATCCCAATATGCTTTATATCCGTTGTATTCCTTTGGGTTGTGCGATGCAGTAAGAATTATTCCACTCTGACATCCCAATTCGCGGATGGCAAACGAAAGTTCCGGCGTTGGCCGCAAATCTTCGAAAAGATATACTTTGATTCCGTTGGCAGCAAAAATTTTAGCGCTGCTTTCGGCAAACAGGCGGCTATTGTTTCGACAGTCGTGGCCAATTGCCACTTTTATTTGGGGCAGGTCTGCAAAGTTCTTTTTCAGGTAATTGCTCAATCCCTGTGTGGCTGCACCCGCAGTGTAAATATTCATGCGGTTGGTACCAACGCCCATAATACCGCGTAACCCTCCCGTACCAAATTCAAGATTTCGGTAAAATGAATCGATCAATTCGGTCGGGTCTTCGCTGTCAAGCAGTGCCTGAACTTCCTTTCTGGTTTGTTCATCGTATGTTGGAGAAAGCCATTCCTGTGCTTTTGCTCTTACTTCTATTAAAAGTTCCTGATTTTCCATGGATTATTATTATTTTTTTTTTTGTTACTAAATTTACTTCAATTTCAAAACTAACAAACATTTCTTTTGTATAAATTTTGTTTGATGAATAAACTATTGTAATCTTTCAACACATATTTTCAAAGAATCCCGCCAGAATGGAATCGTAATTCCGATTGTGTTTTTGATTTTCGCTTTATCCAAAACACTATAATTCGGGCGTTTTGCAGGTGTTGGAAATTCAACCGAGCGAACAGGTGAAACAGCACAATTTACTCCCGAGATTTCGAAAATTGCCTTTGCAAAATCATACCAACTGGCGACACCTTCGTTTGAATAATGATAAATTCCGGGAACGAATTTTCCGGGTTCCATCTCTGAAATATGAATAAGTGAAAGAATTGCATTTGCCAAATCGGCTGCATAGGTCGGTGTTCCAATCTGGTCGTAAACAACATTCAACTGACCAAGCTCCTTTCCTAGCCGGAGCATCGTTTTTACAAAATTGTTGCCACAAGCAGAATAAAGCCACGAAGTGCGGATAATAATCGTTTCCGGATTTTCATCAAGGCAAAATTGCTCTCCCTGTAGTTTTGTTTTTCCATAAACACTTTTTGGGTTTACACCGTCGCTTTCAGAATAAGGAGTAAAACCTTGGCCATCAAAAACATAATCGGTTGAAATGTGAATCAACTTAGCATCAAACTTTTTCGAAAACTTACCCAACAGTTTTGGCGCCAGTGCATTTACTTTCTCTGCTGTTTCGATATCACTTTCAGCTTTATCCACAGCAGTGTACGCGGCACAATTTATAACATAATCTGGCTTATTATTTTGAAACCATGTTTCAAGTTCACTTTCGTTTGTTATATCTAAAGAATCGACATCGGTAAACAAAAACTGCCACTCAGGGAATTTTTTGGCCAGATGATTAATTTCGTTACCCAATTGTCCGTAAGCGCCGGTAATTAAAATTTTCATTTTCTAAAAATCAAAATTCATTTCTGCATCAGCAAACAAAGGAGCCATCCGGTCTTTGTCCGAAACTTTCAATTCTGATTCTGTTAATTGCCAATCAATTGCCAGTTGCGGATCGAACGCGTTGATTGCCCGCTCATTTTCGCGGCTGTATGTATTATCGCATTTGTACGAAAAAACGGCAGTTTCGCTTAATACCGAAAAACCATGTGCAAAACCAGGGGGTATAAATAACTGCTTTTTCTCCCTTTCG